>JAQBHE010000131.1:0-13147 GCA_032128015.1 Holophagae bacterium | reverse complement strand
CGTCGTCCGTAACGCCGATGAGCTCACAGCGGTCGATACCGCCGCGACCGCCAAGAGCGGCGGCAAGGTCCTCGGACTGTTCGGCGCCAGCACCCTGCCGACCGAATGGGCCGGCGACGGCGGCAAGACCTCGAAGCCGGTCGAGATCGGGGCGGACAACAAGCCGGTCGAGCCTGAAGTGTTCGCGTGCGTTCCCAACCCGGACTTCGGCACGCGGCCGACTCTCGAAGCGATGACCAGAAAGGCGCTCGAGCTCCTCGAGCCGGCGGCCGACGGTTTCTTCCTGATGGTCGAGAGCGCGTCGATCGACAAGCAGGCGCACGCGGGCAACCCATGCGGCGAGATCGGCGAGATCCGCGCGCTCGATGACGCGGTGAAAGCGGCGCTCGAGTACCAGGCACGCCACCCGGACACCCTGGTGATGGTCGCTTCCGATCATGGTCACGCTCCGCAGATCGTGCCCTGGCCGAGTTTGTTCGCCGGCCTCGAAGCGCTGACCGGTCATCCCCAGGTTCCGGCGGGCAAGGTGGCGAGGGTGCGCACGCCCGAGGCCGGCGTGATGACGATCTCCTATGGCACGAACCAGTATTACCTCGAGGAGCACACCGGCACCCAGGTGCCGTTGTACGCGAAGGGCCCGGGCTCAGAGCGGGCGGCGGGCCTGCTCCGGCAGGGCGACGTCTTCGAGATCCTGCGCGCGGCGCTCGGGCTCTAGAGTGTGACCGGCGCTCGTCGTTCGCGCCGAGGTATGCGGGCGGTGCCCAGCACTTGGGGATTCGGTTCCGTGGGATTCCGTGCATTGGGATTCGCCTCGCTGGCCTGCTGGCTGGGCGCCGCGGTCGCGTTTGCCCAGCCTCCCAGTGTCGGAGGTTTGGCTGTCGCAGGCTTGGCCGTCGAAGGCTTCGACGTTGTCTTCGTGGTCAACGACGCTGCGATCAAGGACCAGATGCTCGACGGTGTCGCGCTCTTGGTGCGCACACCGGAGAGCGACGAGGTGGTGGTCGAGGGCACGACCGATGCTGGCGGCCGCCTCGGACTGCGCCTGGCGCCCGCCGACTACCGGGTCACGTTCCGGCTTCCCGGCTACGTAGCACTCGACACCACGGTGTCGATCCATAGCGCCGACCAGGTAGTGACCACCAGTCTGTCGCGGATGCTCGAAGCCAGCGGAGATCTCAGTGACCTCGGCGAGCCAGGTGAGCTCGGAGCCCATCGGATCCGGATCGTCCTCAACTGGGGGTCGGACGGGGGCCAGGTTCGAGATGCCGACTCCCATCTGCGTTGCGCCTGCGACACCGACGCTCCACACGTCTACTTCGGTTCCAAGATGCACGAAGGCGTCGGACACCGCGCCGAGCTCGATGTCGACGACACCGATTGGGGCGGTCCCGAGACGATCACGGTGTCCGATCCGGTTCCCGGGCGCTACCTCTACTGGGTGCATGACTTCTCGAGTGGCCCAGGTGAGCTCTCCACGTCCGATGCCGTGGTGCGTGTGCTCTACGACGACACCGTGCTGGCCGAGCGACGGATGCCACCGGGATCGGAGAGCCTCGCCTGGCGGCCGTTTGCCGCGATCGAGATCGCGTCTCCTGGGCTACCGCCGCGGGTGGTGGCGTTCACCGAAGTCGAGACCGAAGCCGGTCTCGACTTCGAGGCGCCACCGGGCTTCGAGTCCGACAGCGGGTCCGGAGCCGGTCGCGGCTGCAGCCTCGCCTTCGTGGTGGTGCCGTTCGCGGTGATGACGATCCTGATCTTCATCGGGAGCCGGCGGCAGCGCGGGCGGCGACGGCGCCGCTGACCCTTCCGCGGGCGAGGAGAAGCGTTCGATGTCGCATAGCGTCCGTCGTCACCTGAACGTCGAGATCGACGCCTACGACGAGACCATCCGGCGCTGGATTCCGGGCTACGAGCGCATGCTCGAAGAGGCGGCGGCAGCGGTCGCCGCGGTGTCGCCAGCGCTGGTCCTTGACCTCGGAGCCGGCACCGGCGCGTTGTCGGCGGCGTTGCTTCAGCACCCCGAGACCGCCAGGGTCGAGCTGATCGACGTTGATCCCGAGGTGCTCGATCAGGCGCGGATCCGGCTCGCCGGTTACCGCGATCGAGCGATGTTCGCGATCCGGTCGTTTGACGATCCGTTTCCCGAGTGCGGCGCGATCGCGGCGTCGCTGTCGCTCCATCACATCGCGACGCTTGCAGCGAAGCAAGACCTCTTCGCCCGCGCTTTCGCCGCGCTGGTCCCCGGCGGTGTGCTGGTCAACGCCGACTGCACGATGCCAGCGGTGGGCGCCGAGCGCGATGCGCTCTACCGCTACTGGGTCGATCACCAGGTCGCCCACGGCATCGTCGAGACGCAGGCCTGGCAGCATTTCGAGGAGTGGTCGAGCGAGGACACCTATCTGCCGCTGGAGGATGAGCTCGCGGCCCTTGCAGCGGTCGGGTTCGAGGCGCGGCGGGTGTGGAACGCTGGCCCGATGGGCGTGGTCGTGGCACGCAAACCGGAATCGGCGCCGGGGCTGAAAACGACCACGACCGGCTGCTAGCGGCTGCCGAGGACCAGCGGTGCCACCAGGCCGACGACCTCGCGGGCGCCGTCGCGCGCGCGCTTGGCTTCGCCCTCGCCGTAGAAGCGAGACGGCGTCAGGTCTTCGGCGCCGTAAAACGCAAGCTCACGGTCGCGGCGCAGCTCCTTCGAGATCGCCGCCAGGCGCTCGACCCGTGGCAACAGCTCGGACGGCAGGCGCTCGCGCTCCTCGAGCAGCACCTCGGAGACGTCGTGGATGCGCGGTGGGTCTATGCCGCTCTGCCGCAACAGTCCCTTGAGCGCGAGCTCGACGATCTCTTGCGCCTCGCGAACGACATCGGCCCAGCTTGCGCCGTCATAGAGCACGTCCAACGCCCGCAACCTTACCTGCGCCCGGCGCACGTAGTCCGTTCCCAGCTCCTGGTTTCTCATCTCACGCCGCCTCGGACCAGTAGGGCTGGCCGTGGACCCAACGGCGGACGATCCGTCCCTCGGCGATTTCTCGGCGCACCGTCACCAGATAGCGAGACAGCCGTAGCGAACGTTCGAAGAGAACGATGCCGTCGACCGCCACCTCGGCGAACAGACCGCTGATGACGGACCCGGAGAGCGGCAGATGCACGAAGTGAGGCTCGACGATACGTCCCTGCCAGCTCAGGGCCTCGCGATCCCAGTCGCGGTAGAGCTTTCGGGTGATCGGCACGGTGTCCTCGAGCACGACGAGCACATCGACGTCGGAGCCGTCGGTCGCTTGGCCACGCGCCCACGAACCGTAGACCGCGACCGCTAGCAGCTGCTCGCCGAACCGGCGCGAGAGGCCTTCTACGGCCTGCGCGGCGTCGTCGAGACCGGCGAGGGCGTCGCTCGGAGCGCTCAGCTTGCGCGCGCAGTAGCGGTTGAGCGACAGACCTTCGGCCTGGGCCGCGGACTGCAACTCGAGATGGAGCTCTGGATCAAGGCGCAGGAGGAATCGACCCGATGGCATCGAGCGGGGAACGATGGCGGTCATGTCTCCATAGTATCGCGTTGGACGCCGTAGCGATATCGCCGGTCGGCGAACTGGGGCCACCCGAAAAAACGGTGCGGGCGCGCTGCGGTGCGCGGGAGCGTGAGTTAGGATGCCGCCATCACGACATCCTTCCTGGAGGAGCCCCCCATGGCAATCCGATTCCCGGTCGAAGCCAGCCACATCCTGATGTTCGCGCGCGCGGTCGGCGACCCCAACCCGCTATACGCCGACGCCGACTACGCGAAAGGCACCGAGCCTGGCGGGGTCATCGCTCCGCCGACGTTCTGCCAGTCGGTTGCGCAGTTCGATCCCGAGTACTTCCTGCGGCCGAAGATCGGGAAATTGTGGTTCGGCTCCGGCAAGACCGCGACCGGCGACCCAGAGCGGCTCAAGGGCGGCGGCGGCACCGGACTCCACGCCGAGCAGCACTTCGAGTACCACCGCCACCCCCGGCCGGGCGACGTGCTGACCGCCGAGGCCAAGCCCGGCAAGACCTGGGAGAAGCAGGGACGCAAGGGCGGCAAGCTGACTTTCCGCGAGTCGGTCACCGAGTACCGCGATCAGAAGGGCGAGCTGGTGGTCACCGCGCGCTCGGTCGGGGTGCAGACCGAGAAAGTCGTAGAACAAGAATGACTGAACAAGAATGACTGAACAGGAATAGACGTTCCCCACCAACGATACGGAGCGAAAGATGGCACTCAAAGCAAGCGAGCTCGCAGTCGGGCAGACCTTCCAAGAGCAAGTGGTGGAGAACCTCAGCCGCACCCAGCTGGTGCAGTACGCCGGCGCTTCTGGGGACTACAACCCGTTGCACACCGACGAGGTTTTCGCGAAAGAAGTCGCGGGATACCCGACGGTATTCGCCCACGGCATGCTGACCATGGGCCTCACCGGCAAGATGCTCACGAATACCGTCGGCGACGGCCGACTCGCGCGCTATGGGGTGCGTTTCAAGGCCCAGGTGTGGCCGGGCGACACCCTGACCGCGACCGCCACCGTCGAGGCGCTTCGTGAGGAGGGCGGTGAGCGCTTCGTCGATCTCGCGGTGACCACGGTCAACCAGGACGGCGCCGAAGTCCTCTCGGGCTCGGCAACCGCCCGCATCGATCCCTGAGCGGTGATGCCGTGAAGATGCTCCACGAAAAGGTCGGAGTGGTCACCGGCGCCGGTCGCGGCATCGGCGCCGAGATCGCCAAGCTGCTGGCCGCCGAGGGCGCCGCGGTGGTGGTCAACGACCTCGGAGGTTCGGAGTCCGGCGAGGGCGCCGATCAGACCCCGGCGCAGAAGGTGGTCGACCAGATCCGCGCAGCCGGCGGCCAAGCGAGCGCCAACTACGACAGCGTCGCCGACTGGAACGCCGCGCAGCGGATCGTCGAGCAGGCGGTCGACGAGTTCGGCCAGATCGACTTCGTGGTCAACAACGCCGGCATCCTCCGCGACGTCAGCTTCCACAAGATGACCGAGGCCGACTGGGACGCGGTGATCGCGGTGCACCTCAAGGGGAGCTTCAACGTCAGCCGGGCCGCGGCCACTCACTTTCGCAAGCGCATCGGCGGCGCGTTCGTCCACATGACCTCGACCTCGGGCCTGATCGGCAACTTCGGCCAGGCCAACTACGCCGCCGCCAAGCTCGGCATCGTCGGGTTGTCGAAGTCGATCGCTCTCGACATGGCACGCTTCGAGGTGCGCTCGAACTGCATTTCGCCGTTCGCCTGGAGCCGGCTGATCGGCACCATTCCCACCGCCGACCCCGAGCAGGAGGCACGGGTGGCGAAGATCAAGGAGATGACCCCGGCGCACATCGCGCCACTCGCCGCGTTTCTGGTCAGCAACGCCGGCAAAGACACCTCCGGCCAGGTGTTCGCGGTGCGCAAGAACGAAATCTTCTTGATGGGGCAGTCGCGACCGATCCGCTCGGTGCATCGGGGCGAGGGTTGGACTCCCCAGACCGTCGCCGACCACGCGATCCCGGCGCTTCGCGGCTCGTTCTACTCCCTCGACCGTTCCGCCGATGTCTTCAGCTGGGATGCGGTCTAGGCAGGCGTTGCTGCGTTTCGCTCTTGCGCTCCTGCTGGTCGTGGCTGCGACCGCGGTGCTGGTGACGGTCGTGCGCTCCCGAGCCGGCGCCCAGACCAGCGCCCAGACCACCACGGTCTACGTGCTTCGGCACGCCGAGAAGCGCGCCGACCAGGGCGACGACCCCGACCTCACCCGCGAGGGGCGCAACCGCGCCCGCTCGCTGGTACGGCAGCTCGTCAACGAGAAGATCGATCGGATCTACGCCACCGAGTACCGGCGAACCCAACTCACCGTTCTGCCGCTGGCGGTGCGTCTGAGCCTGCCGATCGTCCAACGCCACGCTGCTGATGTCGCCGAGCTGGCGACGGCGATCCGCGGTCACGCCGGCGAGACGATCGTGGTTAGCGGTCACTCGAACACGATCCCCGAGCTGCTTGCCGCTCTCGGGGTCACCGAGCCGATCGAGATCCCCGACGAGCAGTATGGCGATCTGTTCGTGGTCCGGATCTCGAACCACAGCGTCGTGCTCGAGCGCAGCCACTACGGGTTCTGAGCCGGTGCGACGAGCGGTCGGCTCGGGGACGCGCCTCCGCGCCTAGTTCACCCGGATCACCGGCAGCGCCGGAGCAGCTCGGGGAACCGACTTCCGATAATCCTCACCCAGCAACGCCGCGACCGTCGCCGCGATCTGCTTGAGGGTCGCGTTCTGGGGCGCCGGCGCCGCTGGGTCGACACCCGGCCCGAGGACCGCCACCCACACCGAGTCCGAGCCGGCAACCTCGGCGCCGTGGTCGGTCCACGTGGCGCCGTCGCCTCGCCCGTGATCGGTGGTGATCACCAACGCGGTGCGCCCGCGGTAGCGCGGCATCGATTCGAGGCGCGCCCACAGCTCGGCGATCAGGGCGTCGGCTCGCCGAATCGAGCGCAGGTACCTCGAGTAGTTGCCCTCGTGGGCCCAGTCGTCGGGCTCGCCGGGGGCGAGGTAGAGCACCCGCGGGTGCTCGCGCTCGAGATACTCGAGAGCGGCGTAGAAAGTGAAGGCGTCGTAGCGGACGTTCTCCCACTCGTGCGGAGTCGCGACCGCGAGACGATTCAGCATTTCCTGAGCCGGAGTCGACGGTACCAGCTCGAGAGGCTGCCAGCCGGCGTTGGCGTAGAACCCCGCCCGCTCGGCGTTGACGATTGCAGAGAAGGTGTCCCAGGAGCCGAACACCGCGACCTTGCCGGCGAAGCCCGGGCGTCGGGACAGCCACTCGAGTACGGTGACGTTGGGGTTGGGGATCGGGTCGTTGCTGATGATCCCGTCGTCGGGGAAGCCGGCGAGCAGCTCGTTGTATCCCGGGTACGAGAAGTTGCGGCGGTTCGAAACCTTGACCGGCGAGCGCGACGGCTCACCGAGGATCAACCCGTGACTCGCGATGGCGCTCCAGAAGAACGGCAGCAGCGCCTTGCGCCGGTCCTCCGCGCTATCCCGCCACAGCTCGCGACGGACATCCTCCACGTCCTTCGTCCAGGGCTCCTGGAGCAACGATTCGTCGGCGCCGGAGAACACTTCCTGCCAGCGCACTCCGTCGATGGTGATCAGTACGACGTTTTCGGCGGGGCCTGCAGCAAGCAGCGGGGTGGCGAATCCTGCGAGGAATAGTAGGCATCCCACCGCGGCGTATCCAAGGCGTCGGGTGAGAACCGCGGTCGTCATCGGCGTGAGCGTCATGGCGAGAATCTTACGCGGTATCCCGCCGACGATGCGCTAGCCTGCGCGAGCAGGACACCGACATCATGCCCCCGAGACTGCACCGCTCCGGCTCGCGCCGCCAACCGATCTGCCTGTTCGCCGCGGTGCTGGGCTCACTTCTCGCGACCGCTGTCTCCGCAGCGAGCCCGGTGCCGCGTACCGACGTCCGCGGGATCACGGTATCGACCCACACCAGCAACCAGGGCTGGGACAACGACGAGATCGGCCCGACCTTCGCGGACGTTGCCGAGGTCGGTGCGAACTGGGTGGCCATCCACCCCTACGCGCGAATCGCCGAAGACGGCAGCGTCACCTGGCGCGAGGCCGGCCAACCGGACGCGCCGGGCTACGTCCGGCGGCCGATCGCCGAAGCCCATCGGCGCGGTCTCAAGATCTTGATCAAGCCCCACATCGGGTACTGGGGCACGCGCTTTTCGTGGCGCGGCGACATCGAGTTCGCGACCGAAGAACAGTGGCAGCGTTTCTTTGTCGACTATGAAGCGTGGATCGCCCGCCTCGCCGCCGCCAGCACCGACGCCGATGGTTTCGTGGTCGGCACCGAGCTCGATCGCACGTTGCACCGCGAGGACGATTGGCGGCGGGTGATCGCGCGAGTGCGTCGCGAAAGCGGGGTGCCGCTCACCTATGCCGCCAACTGGACCGACTATCAGCGGGTGCCGTTCTGGGACGCCCTCGACGTCGTCGGCATCCAGGCCTACTTTCCGATCGCGCGCTCCGAACACCCCGGTGATGCCGAGCTCGCGGCCGGCTGGCAGCGGCTACTCGCGGACCTCGTGGGGTTCTCCGATCGCACCCGCAAGCGCATCGTGTTCACCGAGCTCGGCTACAACCGCGCGTGGCGCGCCGCGAGCGCGCCGTGGGAGTGGCGCACCGACGGTCCGGAGGCCGAGGCGCTCCAGGGTCGTTGCCTGGCGGCGGCGCTGCGCGCGATCGAGAGCGAGCCGCGGATCCTGGGCGCGTTCCTCTGGAAGTGGTTCCCGCGCCCGCGCTCGGTGGGCCGTGACTTCCAAATGGCTGCGCCGGCGATCCAGCAAGTGATCCGCGAGCACTGGCGACCGACACCGGCCGCCTCCGACTAAGGCCGACGAGCGTCAGGCGAACTTGGCGATGGCAAGCTGCCTCCGCGCCGACGCGGTCGAGGTGTTCGGCGCCGGAGTCGCGGCGGTCGAGCCGCGCTCAGCGGTGCGCCGTGCGTTGGATGTCTCCGATCCGGCGATCGCAGCACTCCGCGCGGCCGGCCGCGAACGCCTCGGTCTGGTGGCGGTGGGCAAGGCGGCACGGGGAATGGTCGCGGGCGCGCTCGATAGGCTCGGCGAGGAACGAGTCGCGGGCGGAGTGGTGGTCGTCGATAGCCACGCGGCGGCGAACGAACGGGGCCACGAATCGAAGTTCGAGTGGTTCGTTGCCGGCCACCCGATTCCCGACGCGCGCAGCGTCGAGGCCGCGGATTCGGTTCGCCGGTTCGTCGCGAGCGCCGCATGGGACCGCCTGGTGGTGCTGCTGTCGGGAGGCGGTTCGGCGTTGCTGTGCGCTCCGGCCGCTGGTCTCACCCTCGACGACAAGGTCGAAACCACCAGGCTGCTGCTCCGCGCCGGCGCCGACATCGACCAGCTCAACGTCGTCCGCCGTCACCTTTCGGCGATCAAAGGCGGACGGCTTGCCAGTTTGCTCGGCGGTCGGCCCGCCTTGGTGCTCGCGCTGTCCGACGTCCCCGACGACGACTTGTCGGTGATCGCCAGCGGTCCGCTCTACCCCGACCGGTCGTCGTTTCGCGATGCCTTCGAAGTCGGGAGGCGACTAGGTCTTGCGGGGTCGCTGCCGTCGCGGGTTCGCGAGCGTCTGGCGGCCGGTGCCGCGGGCGAGCTCGACGCCAATCCCGGTCCCGGCGATCCGATCTTCGGGCGCGTGGAACATCGCTTGGTCGGCAGCAACCGGACAGCCGTCGAAGCCGCCGCCAAGTGGGCTCGCTCGCTCGGCTACCGGGTGGGAGTGGAGCCGGCGCCGGTGGTCGGGGAGTCGCGGATGGCCGGCGCTGCGCTTGCCCGACTCCTGGAGCGGTCGCAGTCGGTACGCTGGGCCTGGATCGGCGGCGGCGAGACTGCGGTCACGGTGCGAGGCGACGGCAGCGGCGGCCGCAACCAGGAGCTCGCGCTGGCGTTCGCGCTCGCCGCACCGACAGGGGATTCGAGGGATTCGAACTGGGTGTTTCTGAGCGTGGGCACCGACGGTCGCGACGGCCCCACCGACGCCGCCGGCGGCCTGGTCGACGCGGGCACGCTCGACCGCTGCCGTCGCGCCGGGGTCGATCCGACGCGAGCGCTCGACCGCAACGATTCCGGAACCGCGCTCGCCGCCGCCGGAGATCGCTTCCTCACTGGCCCCACTGGCACCAACGTCGCGGATTTACAGGTGTTGCTGGTGGATGATGGTGGGAGCCGCTTCGAGTGAATCGGGCGAGCCAGGTCCCCTCAGAAGGCGTGGCAGCTGCCAGCGCCGCGTCGAGCGTCACTGTACGAGCGACCGAGAGGTAGGCAACGTGGTGCTAGCGAAGATCACATTGACTCGCCCACGCCATCGGAGCGGGAGCGGTCGATGACTTCGAGATGGTCTTCCCAATCCGGCTCCTGGCCAGGCTCTCTGCGGTCGCAGGCCTCGAAAAAGGAGACCAGATCGGCTGGGGTTTGGAAGCGCGCTTGCGCTCGCCTCGCCTGGGCTCGAATTCGACCCGCTTCTCGGAGCCAACTGCTCAGAGAGACGCCCTCCTCACGGGCCAGCCTCTTGAGCTCGGCTCCTTCGGCGTTCCCGAGGATCACTTGGACACGGACAGACATACGCGTCAATGATAGGTGTGCGCAACGCTATTGTACGCCCCACGGATTGCCTGGGTACGGCAGCTGCCGTGCTCTGAGATAACCTCGCACCCGCCATGGCAACCAAAACCACCGTAGGGCTCATCGGCTGGCGGGGCATGGTCGGTTCGGTGCTGGTCGACCGGATGACCGCCGAGCGCGACTTCGACGTCTGCGAGCCTCATTTCTTCTCGACCTCGCAGGCCGGTGCTGCGGCGCCGATCGGCGGCACGCCGCAGATCGCCGGCGCGCCAGTGGTTCGCGACGCGTTCGATCTCGACAGCCTGGCCGAGCTCGACGTTCTCATCAGCTGCCAGGGCGGCGACTACACCGCGCGGGTCCACCCCGACTTGCGCCGGCGCGGCTGGAGCGGGTTCTGGATCGATGCCGCGTCGACCCTCCGCCTCAGCGACGACGCGGTGATCGTGCTCGACCCGGTCAACCGCGACATCATCGACCGCGCCCTCGACCGCGGGGTGCGCGATCTCGTCGGCGGCAACTGCACGGTGAGCCTGATGCTGATGGCAATCGCCGGCCTGGTGCAGGCGGGTCTCGTGGAGTGGCTCACCGCGATGACCTATCAGGCGGCGTCGGGAGCCGGTGCGCAGCACATGCGGGAGCTGGTGCAACAGATGGGTAATCTGTACGGCACGGCGCGTCACCTGGCCGATGATCCGGGCGCGGCGATATTGGAGATCGACAAGGCCGTCACCGAGGCAATTCGCAGCGACCGCATTCCTGTTGCCCAGTTCGGGTATCCACTCGCCGGCAGCCTGCTGCCGTGGATCGACAAGGATCTTGGCAACGGGCAGAGCCGCGAGGAATGGAAGGCGATGGCCGAGGCCAATAGGATACTGGGGCGCTCCGCCAACCCGATTCCAATGGATGGCATCTGCGTGAGGGTGGGTGCCATGCGCTGTCACAGTCAGGCGCTCACGATCAAACTCACGCGGGACATCGACTTGGACGAAATCGAAGGGTTGCTCGCGTCCGCGCATGGCTGGGTCAAAGTCATTCCGAATCGCCGTGAGCCGACGCTCGCGGAGCTCACGCCAGCCGCCGTAACCGGAACGCTCTCGGTCCCGATTGGCCGATTGCGCAAGCTGCCGATGGGCGCGCACTATCTTGCGGCATTTACCGTCGGCGATCAGTTGCTGTGGGGCGCGGCGGAGCCTCTCCGTCGCATGCTGAGGATCCTGCTCGAAGCGGATGCGAGCGCATCTCCCGCGGAGAAAGTTGCGAAAACAAGCGCCTCGGTTCGCGCCTGAACCGGCTAAAGTGTTGCTTCGGCGCCGTGGGCCGTCATTCGGCGTCATAGAGACACAGCGCGGAATCCGTCACACGGGCGCGCTGAAATTTGTTAAAAAATAGTTTGATTAGGAATATCATTTAACGGGAACATGAGCTTGCATCGCTAACTGATTGATGTTAGTCTTTTTATTCCTCGCGAAAAGGAGGGGGACCGCTGTGCGAGAACTCATCGTAAAGGCATGGCTTGCGGTGCTGCTCGTGGCGCTGGCGCCCGGGCTTGCAAGTGCAGCCGGTATGGGACGGCTCACGGTGCTGTCGGCTCTGGGCAATCCGCTTAGCGTCGAGATTGAGCTGGTCTCGGTCAGCAAGGCCGAAATTGGCTCCATCAGCGCTCGGATTGCTGCGCCCGAAGCCTATCGCCGAGCCAACCTGCAGTACAACGTAGCGCTACCCGGAGCGCGGGTCACCATCGAGAAGCGTCCCGACGGGCGGCCGTATCTGAAGGTCACGACGTCGCGTGCGGTGACGGAGCCGTTCATCGACCTGATGATCGAGCTGACGTGGTCAGCCGGGCGCATCTTGCGTGAATACACGGCACTGCTCGACCCGCCGGGTGTCGGTTCGATGCCGCTGGGTCAAGCGGCCCCCACCGTCTCTGCCGTTCCCGAGATGCGTCCCGCGCCCATGGCGCCTGAAGCACCGGCGGCGCCATTGGCGCCAGCGTCGCCAGCGGTGCAAGCGGCGCCGGAACCGCCGGTCAGCGCACCGTTGAGTGAGCCAATTGCTCCGGCACCGGCACCGGCGGCGGGACCAGCACCAGCACCAGCACCAGCACCAGCACCGGCGGCGGGAGCGAAGGAATACGGACCCATCGAGCGGGGAGAGACGCTGGGCAAGATTGCGCGAAGCGTGATGCCGGAGGGCGTGACGCTGGAACAAATGCTGCTGGCACTGTATCGCGCGAACGAAGACGCGTTCATTCGCAAGAATCTGAATCTGGTGCGGGCGGGGAAAATTCTCCGTGTTCCCGACCGAGATGAAGTCGAGTTGATTACCAACAGCGAGGCGGTCACGGTGTACCGCACTCACGTGATTGTCTGGAGAACCTATCGCCAACGCCTGGCCGATGCAGCTGGCGAAACGCCGGCGGGTAGCCGAAGTGCTACGAGCGGAAAGATCGTGGCCAAGGTCGAGGACAATACCGGCGGTGGATCGAAAGAGGTCGTAAAGATTTCCAAGGGTGAGCCCCCCGCGGCTGGCGCGGGCACGGCCAAACCGCGAAGCACTGCGGATCGCGTCCGCGCGCTCGAGGAAGAAGTCGTGGCGCGTGAAAAAGCACTGGCGGAAGCCAACGAGCGCATTGTGCAGCTCGAGAAGACGATCAAGGACATGCAGAAACTGATGGCGCTGCGGAGCCCGGGAATGGCGGCCGCGCAACAGCAGGCTCAGCAGACCGCCCCCGCCATGCCGGAACCCGCGCGGCCGGACGTGAGTGTGCCGGCAAAGCCCAAGGTGGCGCAACCGGCGCCGGAGAAGCCGCGGGTTGTCGCCAAGCCCGAGCCCCCGAAACAGAAACCAAAGCCCAAGGTCGTCACGCCATCGCCTGCGCCCCCGCAGCCCGAGTTGGTGGACCAGGTCATGGACGCATTGGGTGACCCAATGTATCTGGCGGCGGGCGGTGGTGTCCTCGCGCTGGGCGGCCTTGCATTCTTGATGGCGCGCCGGCGACGCTCGCGTGA
>JAQBHE010000130.1:0-8400 GCA_032128015.1 Holophagae bacterium | reverse complement strand
CCTGGGCGATGTCTTCTTGGCCCTCGGTGATCACCAGGGTGCCCGCGGCGCCTACGAGAAGGCAGTGGCCACCGGCGACCAAGAGAACCTCGAGAAAGTCAGCGGCAAGCTGAAAGACCTGCTCGAGCCGCAGTCGCGGTGACCTGTCGCGAAGCTGCCTCGGTGAACCCCGAATCGGCGAACTTCGAGCCGAGGGATATCAAGCCGACGGATATTGAGCCGACGGATATCAAGTCAGTGCGGCGGGCTCGGCGGGCCACGTTCGTGGGGGCGCTGGCGGTCCTGGTGGCGCTGGCCGTCGGCTGGGCTCCAGGATCGACGCTTGGCGGAGCGCCGCGGCTCCTCGGCCGGCAGGCGGCGGACGGAGGCCGACCGCCGGACCTCTGGGGAGTCACCGGCGCCGACCTCGGAACCCAACGCATATTGCGCCTGAACTACCAGGATTCCGAGACCGATGGCACCCTGAAGGTGGTGCTTCGGATCGCGACCGCCCAGCGCTTCAGCGTCCAGGGCAGCGACCAGTTCAATCGCAGCTGGTTCCGGCTCGCGGTCGATGGCGATCACGCACTACTCGTCGACTTTCGCGCTGGGTCGTACTGCCGCCTCGACTCGGCGATCCAGCTCGAGTCGGTTCCCCTGGGACCACTACCGTTCGATGCCGTGCCGGCCCTGCTGCTCGGCCGGCTTCCGGTGGCACCTGCGGCCGGCGTGGAAGTCGAGGAAGGTCGTGTCAGCTTCGCGGATCGCCAGAATCGCCGTTGGAGTGCCCGCGTCGACGCCGGCGTGGTGGTGGGCTGGACCCTGTGGCAGGACGGCGAGCCCGAGGTCTACTGGAGTTTCGACGGTCGAATGGCGTACCTGTCATCGCGTCGCGAAGCCCTGCAGATGCGCTGGCGGTCGGGGCGGAGCGAGGCCCTCGGCCAGCCTCCCGACGAGATCGTGCCGCCGGCCGGCATGGTCGAGGACTGCTCCCACGCGACCTCTCCGAACTAACTTGGCTGTTGGAGGATCTTGGCGTGGACCGCGATGCCCCGAGCCGCGTCGTGCGGGTCTGCTCGTTCGCCAAGGTCAATCTGTACCTTCATGTGGTGGGGCGGCGCGGTGACGGCTATCACGAGCTCGACACCTTGTTCCAGACCATCGGGCTCCACGATCGCCTGGAGATCGAGCTCCCGGACGGTTGGCCGCCGCGGCCTGGAAGTCACGGCCAGATCGTCTTCGAAATGCGCACCGGCGGCGCCCCCGCCGACGCCACGAACCTGGCCCACCGCGCGGCGGTCGCGTACTCGAATCGTTGGGCGCCCGGGCTGCGAGCGGCTGTTCGGTTGTGGAAGGACGTGCCCGCCGCGGCCGGCCTCGGCGGCGGGAGCAGCAACGCCGGCGCAGTGCTCCGGACTCTCAGTCGGCTGTGCGGCGCTCCGGAGTCCGCGGACGAGCTCGCGGAACTAGCGTCCGAGCTTGGCTCCGACGTCCCCTATTTCCTATGCGGCGGCACCGCGCGGGCCCGCGGGCGAGGGGATCGGATCGAATCGTGGGACGACCTGCCGCCGGCAAGAATCCTGGTGGTGGTGCCGCCGATCGATGTGTCCACTCCCATCGTGTTCGAACGCTATCGGAAGATCCAGCTGGCCGCCGGTGTATCCCGCGGCCCCGGCCGCGGCGATGGCCCAGGCGATGATCCAGGCGGGGCCGATGGCGACCTACGGCAGTGGCTCTTGGGGAACGATCTCGAGGCCGTGGTGCTCGACACTTTCCCCGCGGTCAAAAATGTGTATACTCTCCTCCAAGATTTTGGACTGAAGTCGATTCAGGTTTCCGGAAGCGGAGGGGCGGTGTTCTCGGTGGTCGATCGAGGTTTCGCGCTCGAACCGTTGCGGAGACGACTGGGTCGTGCCCGGTGTTGGTTGACGGAGACGGTGAACAGAGCGGACATGAACCGTTCGTGGAGCGACTAACCGAAGGAGTGCGACCGTGGAGATCACCGAGGTCAAGGTGTTCTTGGTGGGGGAGGAGAAGCTCAAGGCGTTCGTCTCGATCGTTCTCGACCGGTGCTTCATGATCAACGACATCAAGGTCATCCAAGGCCGTGAAGGGTTGTTCATCTCGATGCCGAGCCGACGCAAGAAGAACGGCGACTTCAAGGACGTGGCCCATCCGTTGAACAATCAGACTCGAACCTGGCTCGCGAATCGGGTACTCAGCGAATATCGAGCGCAGTGCCAGTCCCAGAGCAGCCAGTCCCAGAGCAGCCAACCCCAGAGCAGCCAACCCCAGAGCAATGGCGATCGCCCGTCGGAGACGTTGCTCCAGGACAAGATCGGAAGGATCGAGGAATCGCTGGCCGCAGCGTCGCCGGGTACGTCGCCGGGACTGTCGGAACGGCTCGAAGAGGTCCGCCAGGAACACCTCAGTGATGACTTCTGGTCGGTCGATCCGGCGCGTGTCGGCCGCCGCGCCTAACCGGAAACCGACCGCCGCTGGGGTATCTCTGGATCGAGCCTCGCCGTTCTCCCGGCGCCGCGTCGCCTCCCGGACCAGGCGTGGTGTAGACTGCCGCCGTTTCGGAACCGAGGGGCCGGAGGCTCCCGGCTCGGCACGCTGCAGCTGGGGCGTCGCCAAGTGGTAAGGCACGAGACTTTGGATCTCGCATTCGGAGGTTCGAATCCTCCCGCCCCAACCAAGGCGCGCCGACTGGGCGAGCCAGGAAAGCGATCTGTGGTCACGGTTGGCGTGCCCACGTAGCGAGGCCTCGACCTCGAGGCCGCATCAGGACCTGCATGTACAGCGAATTGAAGGTTTTTGGAGGCAGTGCGCACCCCGCGCTCACCGAGGAGATCTGCTCCTACCTGGAGCTGCCGCCGGGTGAGGTGACGGCGTTCAAGTTCTCGGACGGCGAGAACTTCTTCCAGATCGACGAGAACGTCCGCGGGTCGGATGTTTTCGTCGTTCAACCGACCTGTCCGCCGGTCAACGACAACTTCGTCGAGCTCTTGATCATGCTCGACGCCTTCAAGCGCGCGTCGGCATCACGGATCACCGCTGTGATGCCGTACTACGGCTACGCCCGCCAGGACAAGAAAGACAAGCCGCGGGTGCCGATCACCGCCAAGCTGGTCGCGGATCTGGTGACCGCCGCGGGGGCGGCCCGCATTCTCACCATGGATGTTCATGCCGCGCAGATCTCGGGCTACTTCGACATCCCGGTCGATCATCTGTTCGCCGCGCCGGTTCTGCTCCAGGAGATCCACAAACTTCAGATCGAGAACCTGATGATCGTGGCGCCCGATGCCGGCGGGGTCGCTCGCGCCCGGGCGATCGCCAAGCGGCTCGATACCGATCTCGCGATCGTCGACAAGCGGCGGGTGGCCGCGAACCGCGCCGAGGCGATGAACGTCATCGGTGACGTCAAGGGGCGCAACGTGCTGATCCTCGACGACATCATCGACACCGGCGGCACCCTGGTCCAGACCGTCGAGGCGCTCCTCGACAAGGGCGCGGCGAACGTCCTCGCCGCCGGCATTCACGGCGTGCTGTCCGGACCGGCGCTCGAGCGCATTGCCGCATCGCCGCTCGAGATCGTCTTCGTGTCGAACACCACGCCCCTCGAGGAGAAGCTCCGCGCCTGCCCTAAGCTGCGACCTCTCAATGTCTCCCGCCTCCTCGGCGAGGCGATTCGACGCATCCACGACAACAGCTCGGTGACCTCGCTCTTCGTCTAGCCAGTCGTATTGCCAGTCGTGTAGCCAGCCGTCTAGAGGCCCTTCGGCCCGTCGCGCTCGGACCCGAGCCTCGTGGCCGTTGGCGCCCCAGTTGTGACAGGATAACGTCCCTCTCCGGCCGCCCTATGAGGGCGCCACGCGAATCCCCCCGACCGAGGATCAAGTCATGAGTGAAGCGACCATCGAAGTCATGCGCCGTCCGGATACCGGCAAGAACAACAACCGACGGGTGCGCGTCGCCGGGGGCGTCCCCGCAGTGGTCTACGGCGGCGGCCTGGATTCGCTAGCCGTGGCGGTCGACCGGCGCACCGTCGAGAAAGTGCTGCGCAGCAGCGGCGAGAACACGGTGTTCATGCTGACACTCCAGGGCAGCGATCAATCGCGCCACGCGATGATCCGCGACATTCAGCTCGAGGCGACCACCGGCAAGCTGATGCATATCGACTTTCAGCGCATCCTGATGGATGTCCGAATCAAGGTTCACGTGCCGGTCGAGCTAGTGGGCATTCCGCTCGGGGTCAAGAACGAAGGCGGTATGGTCGACTTCGTGACCCGCGAGATCGAGATCGAGTGCTTGCCCAGCGAGATCCCCAAGCAGCTCGTGCTCGACATCTCCGAGCTCCACGTCGGCCAGCACGTCGAAGCTTCTGCGCTGACCCTGCCGCCGGGAGCAATCCTGATCGACGAGCCCGATCGCACGGTGGTCTCGCTGAGCATCAGCCGCCTGGCGCTTGCCGACGAGGCCACCGAGGAAGAAGGGAAACTGGTCGAGGCCGCGGCCGACGAGCCCGTGGTCATCGGACGCGCCAAGGACGAGGAGTAGCCGGGGGAGCCGAGCGCAGGTCGCAGGCCCACCGGCATGCGGGCTGCCAAGGTACGGCGCCGTCGGCAAGCCAGCTTTCGACGGCGGGCCGCGCGGTGCCGGAAACGGGTCCGCATCGCCCATGTCGACGATTCAGCCAGCGGCCAAGATCATCCTCGGCCTGGGCAACCCCGGTGACCGCTATCGAGACACTCGCCACAACTGCGGATTCCTGGTGGTCGGGGAGCTGGCACGTCGCTGGCGCATCGGCTTCGATCAGCAAGACTGCGGTGCTCGCCTGGCTCGTGGTGGCAAGGCGGACCTGGCAATGCCCGACACCTATATGAACCGTAGCGGATACGCGGCACGATGCCTGGTCGACAAGTGGGGCTACGCTCCCGAATCCATGCTGGTGGTGTTCGACGAGATCGATCTGCCACTGGGCACCCTCCGGCTGCGCGCTGCGGGGAGCCCGGGCGGCCATCGCGGCCTGGCGTCGATCGTCGAGAACCTCCGCAGCTCGGCGATCCCGCGCCTGCGCCTGGGCATCGCCGGCGCCATCCCGCCTCCCGATCTCGCGCAGTTCGTGCTCGCGGTATTCGACACCAACGAGCGACCGCTGGTCGACGACGCGGTGATGCGCGCGGCCGATGCTTGCGAGTCGTGGCTCGAGCTCGGCATCGAGCCGACCATGAACCGCTTCAACGGACCGCCACCGATCGTGGCCTCGGACCCGGGGAGTTGAGCTCCGGAACGCTCGGCAACCTCGGCCTCGAGGCCTGCCGGCAGTAGGTCACGAAGCGCTTCTGTAACTCGTTTTCAATTCGTTTCAACTCGTTTCAATCCGATTTCTAAAGGAGTAGTGAAATGGAACCGATGCTGATACTGCTGCCGGTTGCAGCGGGGCTGGCCCTGCTGTACGCCTGGGTGCGGAGCGCCTGGATTGTGCGCCAGGATGCCGGCGACGCGACGATGGCCCGGATTGGCGGGTACATCCGCGAGGGAGCGATGGCCTTTCTCGGTCGCGAGTATCGCGTGCTGGCAGTGTTCGTGGTGGTCGTTGCCAGTCTGCTCGCGTGGGCCAACATCGGGCGGCCGGAGAGCTCGCCGTTGATCGGCTTGTCGATGGTGGTCGGGGCGGTGTGCTCCGGGCTCGCCGGTTTCATCGGCATGCGAGTAGCGACTGCGGCGAATATCCGCACCGCCGCCGCCGCCCGCTTCAGCTTGAACCGGGCGCTCGGGGTCGCGTTCTCGGGTGGGGCGGTGATGGGGTTCGCGGTGGTGGGCCTGGGTCTGCTCGGACTGTCGGTGCTGTACATGATCTACGGCCGCCTGTTCGGGATCGAGGACAACGTCGGGATGAGCCGGGTGGTGACCGTACTCACCGGTTTCTCGTTCGGCGCCAGTTCGATCGCGCTGTTCGCCCGCGTCGGCGGCGGCATCTACACCAAGGCGGCCGATGTCGGCGCCGACCTGGTCGGCAAGGTCGAGGCAGGGATTCCCGAGGACGATCCGCGCAACCCCGCGGTGATCGCCGACAACGTCGGCGACAACGTCGGCGATGTCGCCGGGATGGGCGCCGATCTGTTCGAGTCCTACGTCGGTGCGATCGTCGGCACCTTGGTGCTCGGTATCGGGGCGGTGACCACGACCGGCGAGCGCTTCACCCCGGAGCTTGTGACCTTGCCATTGGTGCTGGCCGCGATCGGCGTCGTGGTGTCACTGGCGTCGACCTTCTTGGTGCGCACCCGGGAAGGCGGCAATCCCCAGGCGGCACTCCATCTCGGGACGTTCGCGGCGGCCGGGGCGATGCTGGTGGCGACCTACTTCATTGCCCAGAAGATGCTCCCCAATCGCTACGTCATCGACGGCATCGAGTTCGGAGCGCTCGGGGTGTTCTGGGCGACCGTCGCGGGCCTGGTCTCGGGCGCGGCGATCGGCTTGATCACCGAGTACTACACCTCGGAGCAACGCGGGCCGGCGCGCAGCATCGCCAACGACAGCTTGACCGGCTCGGCCACCAACATCATCGGCGGGCTGGCGGTCGGCATGCAGTCGACCGCGCTGCCGATCATCGTGCTGATCGTCGCGATTCTGGTCGCCCACTCCCAAGCCGGGCTCTACGGCATCGCGATCGCCGCTCTCGGCATGCTGTCGACCACCGGTATCCAGCTCGCGGTCGATGCCTACGGTCCGATCGCCGACAACGCCGGAGGGATCGCCGAGATGTGCCATCTCGGTCCCGAAGTGCGGTCGCGCACCGACCGTCTCGACGCGGTCGGCAACACCACTGCCGCGATCGGCAAGGGCTTCGCCATCGGGTCGGCTGCGCTGACTGCGCTGGCGCTGTTTGCGGCCTTCAAGACCACCGTCGGCCTGGGCGTCATCGACCTCTCGAATCCGCAGGTGATGTGCGGGATCTTCCTCGGGGCGATGCTGCCGTTCCTGTTCTCGTCGATGGCGATGAAGGCAGTCGGCCGCGCCGCTTTCAAGATGATCGAGGAGGTTCGACGCCAGTTCAAGGACATCCCAGGGCTGATGGAAGGCACCGCCGAAGCCGACTACGCGAAGTGCGTCGACATCTCGACCCAGGCGGCGATCCGCGAGATGGTGCTGCCCGGCCTGCTGGCGGTGGTGGTGCCGGTGGCGGTCGGCTTCTACAACGTCGAGGCGCTGGCGGGAGTGCTCGTTGGGGTGACCTCGTCTGGCGTCCTGATGGCGATCTTCATGGCAAACGCCGGCGGCGCCTGGGACAACGCCAAGAAGTACATCGAGGGCGGCGCCCACGGCGGCAAGGGATCGCCGGCGCACAAAGCGGCGGTGGTCGGTGACACCGTTGGCGATCCCTTCAAGGATACCGCCGGACCGAGCTTGAACATCTTGATCAAACTGATGTCGGTGGTTGCGCTGGTGATTGCGCCGCTGCTGATAGTCTAGGATCTCGCGATCGGCCGGCACAGGCCTGGGGCCGATCCGTTGCGTTTTCTCGGAGAATCGGTACAATCCGCCCTTGCGGGCTTCGGCCCGCAGGGCGGGCTTCGGTCCGCAGGGCTTTCGCGCCTCGTAGATCGCACGACCCAGCACGACTCACCCGATCCATCCCTCCCGTGACCGGTGGCGCTCGCCCCCAGGGTCTTGGCGTTGCCGGCTTTCCAGTCACACGGCAGTCATTCGGGAGAGTCGGAAGCGCCGGTCCGGAGGACCATCCATCTTGAACAGGACGTACGAGCTCGTTTTCATTCTCGACCCCCGTCTCTCCGATGAGGATGCGGTGGCGCTGTCCGACGACTACCGCTCGATGATCACTGCCAGCGGTCAGTGTCGCATCACCAAGGAGGAGAGTTGGGGCAAGCGCAAGCTGGCATACCCGATCCGCAAGTTCAACGAGGGTCGGTACCACATCTACTACATCGAATCGGACCCCGGAGGCACGTTCACCGAGGTGGAGCAGCGGATGCGCCAGAACGACCAGGTCTTGCGCTCCCTGACGGTCCGCACCGACCTCGACCACAAGCGCGCCGCCAGCAAGGGCAAGCCACAAACGGAGCGCGCCGAAGCCTCGGCGCAGAGGGCTGAAGCATGAAGCGCAGACGAGAGGCGAAAGAAGCCCCCAAGCGCAAGAAGGTATTCCTGCGCCGCCGCAAGGTCTGCAAGTTCACCGCCGAAGGGATCGAGTACATCGACTTCAAGGACGTCAACTTGCTCCGCCAGTTCGTGCCCGAGCGAGCCAAGGTCCTGCCCCGTCGGATCTCCGGCAACTCAGCCCGTCATCAGCGAATGTTGGCGCGAGCGATCCACCGCGCTCGTTTCCTCGCCCTGTTGCCTTACACCACCGACTGACCAGACCGACTGACCAGACCGACTGGCAGCGCCGGCAGA
>JAQBHE010000129.1:0-3658 GCA_032128015.1 Holophagae bacterium | reverse complement strand
GCCCAATGCGGTTCTCGATCTGGTGACCGAGTACACCCGAGAGGCGGGCGTCCGAAACCTCGAGCGACGGATCGCGATGATCTGCCGCAAGAGTGCGCGGCGCGCGGCGGAAGGCGACGATTCCGCTGTGACCGTCAATCGCCGCTCGCTCGACAAGCTGCTCGGGCCGCCGCCGTTTCTCGGCGAGAAGCTTTCTCCGATCGGTGAGGTCGGCCTCGTCAACGGGCTCGCCTGGACGGAAAGCGGGGGGGAGATCTTGACCATCGAGGCGACGCTCACGCCCGGCAAGGGTCTGGTTCTCACCGGTCAGCTCGGTGACGTGATGAAAGAGTCCGCCCAGGCGGCGATGACGTACGCGCGCGGTTGTGGTTCTCAACTCGGCTTCGACGAGTCGATCTTCGCGCGCAATCAGTTGCACGTCCACGTTCCCGCCGGCGCGATCCCCAAGGACGGGCCGTCTGCGGGGATCTCGATGGCGATCGCGATCATTTCGCTGGCAACCCACACGCCGGTGCGCCCCGACATCGCGATGACCGGTGAGATCACGCTGCGGGGCCGCGTACTGCCCGTCGGCGGGGTGCGCGACAAGGCGCTCGCGGCGATGCGTTCCGGCATCACCACGGTGATCCTGCCGAGCAAGAATATCGACGATCTCCGCAACATCCCGAAGGAGTTGAAGCGGCGCGTCAAGTTCATCCCCGTTGAAACGATGGATGAGGTGCTCGAGGTCGCACTCGAAATCGCGCCCGGCCGCCGCGCGGTTCGACGGGCGCGATCTTCTGCCAAGCGAGCGCAGTCACCGCCGGCCACCGCGAAGCCGCGTCACTGATCTTCTCCATAGGCCGGCTACGCTGGAGCTCGTGAAGTTACGGGATCTGGGCGAGTTCGGTTTGATCGAGCGCATCGAGCGCGCCGCGAGTCGCTCGCGCGCTGGTGTCCGCGCCGACCGTCCGCGCGCCGGTGCTCGCGCTCGCTCGCGCCGTCCCCGCGGTCTGGTCGTCGGAATCGGCGACGATGCGGCCATACTGCGACCCCCGGCGGGTGAGGACTGGGTGGTCACCACCGACGCGCTCGTCGAGGGCGTCCACTTTCGCTGGAGCACACAGAGCGCGCGCTGCGTGGGCCGCCGCGCGTTGGTCGCAAACCTCTCGGATCTCGCCGCGATGGGCGCGCGGCCGCTGGGTTTCGTATTCGCCCTCGCCGCCCCCCCGGACCTGGAGATCCGAACCTTCGACAGCCTGCTCGCGGGCCTGCTCGAGGAAGCCGAGACCCACGGCTGCCCGCTGATCGGGGGCAATCTGAGCCGCGCGCGGCAGACCTCGGTCACGATCACCGCCCAGGGTTCGGTGAAGCGCGGCCGCGCGCTGTTGCGCGGTGGCGCGCGCCCCGGGGATCGGATCTTCGTCACGGGCACACTCGGCGGAGTCGCGCTGGAAGTTGCGCGCGCCGCCGCGGGGCGTGGGAGGGTGCGCGGGGTGCCGACCCCGCGGATCGGAGCCGGTCGCGCGCTCGCCCGGATGTCGGGTGTGGGGGCCTGCATCGACATCTCGGATGGCCTGCTGGCGGACCTCGATCACGTGTTGGACCGGTCGGGTTGCTCGGCGGAACTCGATCTGGCCAGCGTGCCGCGGCCACCGCGCTTCGAGGCGGCCTGCCGGCGGCTCGGCGTGGATCCGATCCGGCTGGCCACGAGCGGGGGCGAGGACTACGAACTGCTCTTTACGCTGCGTGACCGAAGGCAACCGCCGGGCCGCGGAGCCGCCGGGCGGCCCCCGGCCTCCGGGCCGAGGGAGCCCTTCGGGGCGGCCGGGCTCGCCGAGGCGGCGCTGGGTCAGCGCCTCGGGGTGGCGGTCACGGAGATCGGAAAGGTGGTCAAAAGGCGCGCCGGGCGCCGAAACACGGCCGGTTGGCGGCATTTTTGACCCCCTTTTTGACCCCCGATTGGCTGCATTTCGACCCCTAGAGGCGGCTTCTGGGGGCCTCGGACCCACCCCCGAAGATTGTCGGTCGAAGCGGCCTCCCGCGAGGCCCCCGCTCATCAAGAAGCCCAGACCATTCACCGATACAGGGTCGTGCGCATCGCACTTACGCACAAGTTTGTGATCGGGTCCATCGTCGTCAGCGCGGCGGCGGTGTATTTCCCGAATTTGGTCGCGGCCACTGGGCTTCGCGTGATGCCCTGGGTTACGCCCTTCGCAGCCCTGGGCGCAGGTGCGGTGATCGGCTTCTTCCTGACGCGCGAACTCGGGCCGCAATTTCGCAGCCTTCAAAATGCCGCCGAGCGGATTCGCAAAGGCGATCTCTCGGCAGCCGCGGTCGCCGCCGGTGAGCCGATGTTTCCGGACGAAACCAACGACCTGGCCCAGAGCATCGAGTCGATGGCCCGAGGGCTTCGCGAGTTGGTCGTTCACGTGCAGGGCACGGCGGCGCGGGTTTCGGATGCCGCCTCCGTGGTCTCGCGCTCCGCTCAATCGGTGGGCGGGCACACGGGCGAGATCGGATCGACGGTCGCGGATCTCGTGGAGAGTGTGAAGGAGCAGCAGCGCCTGCTCCACGATGCGAATCGCCTGATTCACGAAGTGGCGGCCACCATCGCGAGCAATGCCGACGACGCCCGCGAAGCGTTCGGGTTTGCGGCGGAGGCCAGCCAGAAGGCCAACTCGAGTGTTGATGTGACGCGTCTGGCCGTCGAAAAAATGCGCACCGTCTTCGAGCGCATCGAGAAGGCGGTCGGCCAGGTCTTCGATCTCGAAGCGAAGACGCAGCACGTCCATCAGATCACCGAAGTCATCACGAGCGTCGCGAGCAGCACGAATCTGCTGTCGCTCAATGCCTCGATCGAGGCGGCGCGCGCCGGCGAAGCCGGGCGCGGTTTCTCGGTGGTGGCGGACGAGATTCGCAAGCTGGCGGAGAGCGCCGGTCGTCGCGCGGAGGAAATCGCCAAGTTGATCCACGAGATCCAGTCGGGCACGGCCGAGGTCGCGGACGAGATGCGACTGTCGAGCACGGCGATCAGCGAGGGTCGCGAGGACGTGGACATGATCGCCAAGTCGCTGGAGCACATTCGCGCTGCGGTCGGTGAAGCGCAAACCCGCGCTGAAGAGATCTTCCACGGCGCCGACAGCCACACGCGCGAGGTCGAGAACATGGTCCGCTCGATGGACGAGATCGCCACCGTGGATGCGAGCAAGGTACCGGTGATCGACCGCGTCATCGAGACGTCGCGACAGCAGTCCGCCTCGACAGCCGATGTCATCGCTTCTGCGAACTCGCTGACCGTGTTGTCCCGCGAGCTCGACGGCGTGCTCTCGCACTTTCAGACCGAGGCGGATCCGGGGGTCGAGGCGAAGCAATGAGCGAAGCGACTGCGATGTCCGGCGCCGACGAACGACTGCTGACCTTCGAATTGGCCGGTGCGCTGTACGCGCTGCCGATCAACGGTGTGCTCGAGGTGGCCGAGGCCAGCCGGGTGACCTGCATTCCCACGCTGCCGACACAGATTGGCGGCGTGATCAATTACCACGGCGACGCGCTTCCGGTGGTGCGCTGTTCCTCGCTCTTTCCCATCGATGAGTCGGCGCTGTGCGAGCCCCGCAACTATCTGGTGATTACGGACCGGGCCGGCGATTCGCCGCGACTGGGTCTTCCGGTGGACCGC
>JAQBHE010000128.1:0-3576 GCA_032128015.1 Holophagae bacterium | reverse complement strand
CCTGTTGACGCCGTCGCGACGGCCCGGGCCGCCGTCCTTGGCGCCGACCTCGTATGCACGACCACGTCGTCGCGCGATCCGGTGATCCGTGGCGCGTGGCTCGCTCCGGGTGTCCACATCAACGCCGCCGGGTCGAGCGTCCCGAGCGACCGCGAGCTCGACGCCACAGCAGTCGCCCGCTCGCGGCTGTTCGTCGACCGCCGCGAGTCGACGCTAGCCGAGGCCGGAGACTTCCTGCTCGCCAAACAAGAAGGTAACGTCGACGACTCTCACATCCAGGGAGAGCTCGGCGAGATCTTGCTCGGGAGCGTTCCCGGACGCACGGGCAACGAAGAGATCACTCTCTTCAAGTCGCTGGGACTCGCGATCGAAGACTTGGCGGCCGCAGCGTTCGTCGTCGAGCGCGCCCGAGCGACCGGAGCCGGAGTCGAAGTCGAGCTCGGAGGCTTGCGTGAGCCCTACCCCTGATCGCCGGGGCACCGACGCGAACGGCCGGCTCCAACCGCCGACGCTCAGCGACATCGAGGCGGCGGCCGCTCGGCTCTCGGCGTGGGTCTATCGCACGCCGCTGATCCCGCTCCACGCCGAGGGTCTGGCGAGCGAGGTCTACCTCAAGCTCGAGTGCCTGCAGCCGGTGGGCTCGTTCAAACCACGCGGGGCGGCCAACGCCCTAGCACTCGCGGATCCTGAACAGCTGCGCGAGGGCGTGAGCACCGCCAGCGCCGGCAACATGGCATTGGGCGTCGCCTGGTGCGCGCGGCGACTGGGGATCCCGTGCCGTGTCGTGGTGCCCGAGCAGGCGCCGGCGGCCAAGCTCGATGCACTGGCGAGTCTGGGCGCCGAGGTCACCCGCGTGAGCTTCGAGAAGTGGTGGGAACTGATCGTACGACGGCGGCTACCGGATCTGCCGGGACACTTCGTGCACCCGGTCGCCGATCGGTCCGTGATTGCGGGCAACGCGACCATCGGACTCGAGATCGTCGAAGACCTCCCCGAGGTCGACACCGTACTTGTGCCTTTTGGTGGCGGCGGGCTCGGCTGCGGGATCGCGAGCGCGCTGCGGATCCTTCGGCCGCGGGCCGAAGTGATCGCCTGCGAGGTCGACACCGCGGCGCCGCTCACCGCCTCGCTGGCCGCCGGCGAGCCGCGGTCGATCGAGCGGGTCGCGACCTTCGTCGACGGCATCGGCGGCGCCAGCGTGCTCGACGAGATGTGGCCGCTGGTGCGCTCGCTGATCGCCGGATCGCGGGTGGCGAGCCTCCTCGAAGTTGAAGACGCGATTCGCCACCTCGCGATCCGGCACCGGACGATCGCCGAGGGCGCGGGGGCTGCTCCGGTGGCGATCGCGCTGCGCGGCGACCTCCCTCCCGGCAAGGTGGTGTGCGTGGTCTCGGGAGGCAACCTCGACGTCGCCGAGCTGATTCGCATCCTGGGCGCACCCGGTGCTCCCGGGTAGACTCCCCCAACACCCGCTCGACACAGGGCCGCTCGACACAGGGCCGAACGCCCGTGCGCCGGTTATCCGGCAGAACCTATGACCCCGCGGCTCCCACCAACCCGACGAGGACAGACATGACGACGCTGCACCGCATCGCAAACTCCGGAATCACTCAGGCCCTCGGCTTCCTGATCACCAGCGCCGCGATCGCAGCGACCCTCGGCTGCTCGTCGAGTGAGCCTGCTACCGATAGCCCCGCCTCCGCCGACTCCGCGCGCCCGGCGCCGAATCCGCTGCGCAACGCCTACTTCGGCGACCTCCACGTCCATACCAAGTTCTCGTTCGACGCCTTCACCTTCGGCGTTCGGGCCACCCCGGACGACGCCTACCGCTACGCCAAGGGCGAGCCGCTGGAACACGCCGGCGGGTTCAAGCTCCAGCTCCAGACCGGCGCTCTCGACTTCGAGGCGGTGACCGACCACGCGGTCTACCTCGGGGTGGTCCCCGCGATGTCCGATTCCAACGATCCGTTGTACCAGTTGCAGCTCGCCAAGGAGGTCCGCGGCGAGACCGGGATGTCGATCCGCGAAGCCTTCCAGCGTGCCGCAACCGCCTTTCGGGGCGGCGAGCTGACGGCCGACCAGATTCGGCCGCCGGGGAAAGCCGCGTGGACCGAGATCATCGCCGCCGCCGAGCGCCACAACGACCCGGGTCACTTCACCGCTTTCATCGGCTACGAGTACACCTCCGGACCGGACTCGCAGAACCTCCACCGCAACGTGATCTTCCGCGGCAGCAAGGCGCCTGAGCTGCCGTTCAGCCGCATCGACTCGCCCAACCCCGAAGACCTGTGGGCGTGGCTCGACGCGCGGCGCGCCGAGGGCATCGAATCGCTCGCCATCCCTCACAACTCGAACGGCAGCAACGGTCAGATGTTCCGACTCGCGACCTTCGACGGCAAGCCGCTCGACGCCGACTACGCCGCGATCCGGATGCGCAACGAGCCGCTGGTCGAGGTCAGCCAGGTCAAGGGCACTTCGGAAGTTCACCCGTTGTTGTCGCCCAACGACGAATGGGCCGACTTCGAGATCTTTCCCTACCGGATCGCCACAACTATCCCCAGCGAGCCCACCGGCAGCTATGTCCGCGAGGCTCTGCTCAACGGCATCGCGCTCGAGGAGAACCAGGGATTCAACCCGTTCCGCTTCGGCTTGATCGCCGCCACCGACACCCACAACGGCGGCGGCACTCCCGAGGAATCGAACTACTACAGCAAGGTCGGCAAGATGGACGCCACGTCGCAGCTTCGGGGCTCGGTGCCGCTCGATGAGCCCGGCCCGAACGGCGAGGTCTACGCCGACGTCTACTACGACCTGTGGGGCGCATCTGGCCTCGCCGGAGTGTGGGCGGAGGAGAACACTCGCGAGTCGCTTTATGACGCGCTGCGGCGCAAGGAGACCTTCGCCACCAGCGGCCCGCGGATGCGGGTTCGTTTCTTCGCCGGCTTCGAGTTTGCCGATGGTCTCGACGCCGACCCCGACATGGTAGCCAAAGCCTACGAGCACGGAGTGCCGATGGGCGCAGACCTGATCGCGAGTGGCGGCCGTGAGCCACGGTTCTTGGTGTGGGCGACCCGCGACGCACGCAGTGCGCCGCTCCAGCGACTCCAGGTGGTCAAGGGCTGGGTCGAAGGCGGCAAGGCCAAGGAGCAGGTGTTCGACGTCGCCTGCTCCGACGGACTGGTGCCCGATCCGACGACCCACCGCTGCGCCGACAACGGCGCGCGTGCCAATGTCGCCGACTGCAGCTTCCCCGAGAATCTCGGTGCGGCCGAGCTGCGTACTCTCTGGCGCGATCCCACCTTCGACCCCGCCCAGCGCTCGGTCTACTACGTGCGGGTGCTCGAGAATGAGACCTGCCGCTGGTCGACCTGGGACGCGATCCGCGCCGGCGTCGCCCCGCGATCCGACCGGGCGACCACCATCCAGGAGCGCGCCTGGTCGTCACCGATCTGGTACGTGCCACCGCGCTGAGTGGTGGGATCTCGCCAAATCCCTCTGGGGGTAGATGGGATGAGAAGGCCAACCTCCTAACGCAGTCGCCAAGAATGGTGCTGCAGGAAACGACGAGCTTGAGAG
>JAQBHE010000127.1:0-9924 GCA_032128015.1 Holophagae bacterium | reverse complement strand
CTCTCAAGCTCGTCGTTTCCTGCAGCACCATTCTTGGCGACTGCGTTAGGAGGTTGGCCTTCTCATCCCATCTACCCTCGGAGACGAGACCCCGGCCGGCTCGCCTTTGGACAACGTCCTCGGAACTGCTGGCAGGTCTGCCAGCGCATTGCGTTGGACAAGACACCGGCTACCATCCGGCAGCCCGAAGACGCCTTGCTGAAAGCTCCTTACCTCGAGATCCCCACGTGAGCGCTCCACCCATCGATCTTCCCAAGACGATCCACGAGGCCCTCGAGCAGGCTGCGATCCGTTTCCCCAACAAGGGAATCGCGATCTTCGACGGTCGCGGTCCCAAGCACCAGTGGCGCAGTTACCCCGATGTCCTGGCCGCGGCCCGGCTGAGCGCCTGTCGCTTCCAAACGCTGGGGGTCCTGCCCGGCGACCGGATCCTGGTGAGTCTGCAGACCTCGTGGGCGTTTCTCGACGCCTGGCTCGGCGCCCTGTCGGCGGGGGCCTGGCCGGTGGCGGTGGCGCCCGGAGCGGTGCTGGGCTCCGCGGCCCCGCAACTGCGAAAAGTCGAGGGTCTGATCGAACAGCTCGGCGCGCGCTTCGTGGTGGCGAGCCCGGGATTCTGTGCGGAAGCAATCGGCGGAGGCCCGGGCGGCGAGTGGCCGCGCACCGCCGCCGCCGCGATCAGCCCCGAGCAGCTCGAGGCACTGGCTCCCGGTCGCATGCCCAAGCGCTCGGATGACCCGACCGAGGTCGCGTTCCTGCAGCTCACCAGCGGTTCCACCGGATCGCCGCGGGCGGTCATGGTCACCCACCGCTCGGCGATGCACAACGCCTGGGCGTGCAGCTACATGATCGGCGTCCCCGCCGGCGGGCCAAGCGGGACCTGGGCCAAGTCGCTGGTCTCCTGGCTGCCGCTTCACCACGACATGGGGCTGGTGGGCTGCCTCCTGTTGTCGTTGGTCGCCGGCCACGACTTGTGGTTGCTCCAACCCAGTACCTTCTTGGCGCGGCCCCGCCGCTGGCTCGAGGAGCTGGGCAAACACGGCTCGGTGTGGTCGTACTCCCCGAACTTCGGCTACCAGCTCTGCGTCGAGAGGCTCGGTGTCGACGAGCGCAAGGGCCTCGACCTGTCGGCCTTGCGGTTCGCGGTCTCGGGGGCCGAGATGATCCGGCGCGACACCGCCGATGCTTTCCAGGAAGCGTTTGGTCCCTGCGGTTTTCGCGCCGACGCGTTCCGGGCCTCGTACGGGCTCGCCGAGGCGACACTGGGAGTGGCCAACGACACCAAGGGCGAGGGGCTGCGGACTCGCGCGGCGCCCTCGGGTCTCGATTTGGCCGAGCCGGGTCTCAGCGAAGTCGCGTGTCTGGGCAGAGCCTTCCCCGACACCGAGCTGCGGATCGTCGCGTCGAACGGCGGCGCTCTGGCCGAAGAGCGGGTGGGCGAGGTCCAGATCCGCGGTCCGGGAGTGTTCTCCGGCTACTACCGCGACAGCGAAGCCACCCGCGAAGCGCTCGACGGCGAATGGCTGCGTACCGGTGACCTCGGATTCCTCGCCGATGGCGAGCTCTACCTCACCGGAAGGCTCAAGGATCTCCTGATCATCCACGGCCACAACCTGATGCCGCACGAAGTCGAATGGACGGCGGAGAGCGTCACCGGCGGCGGCGGAGCGCAAAGGTCCGGCGCGTTCTCGGTCGCCCGCGATGGACGCGGCGAGGAGGCGGTGTTGGTGGTCGAGACCGCGGACCGCGACCCCGAGAAGCTCAAGGTTCTCGGCCGCGAGATCCGACTCCGCATTGCCCACGAGCTGTCGTTGCCGCTCGCCGATCTGGTGTTCGTGCGCCGCGGCAAGCTGCCCAAGACCACCAGCGGCAAGGTCCAGCGCCGGTTGCTGCGGGCGATGTACCTACGCGGCGAGATCGAGCGCCTGTAGCAGACAGCGCGGGCGCGCCGTGGTGCCGGTTTTCTGGCGCCATTCGGTTGGGTTCGGCGAGTGGCAATTGTGGTGTAGATTGCCGTCTTGGACAATAGGAGACGAACAATGAGAAGGTCGTTGCGGTCGGTGGCGATGGGTTTCTTGCTGATGACGTCTGCCGGCTGGGCAACGGCCCAAGACGGCTGGGTGACGTACGTCGCGGAGGACTACGGCTTCTCGATGCTGATGCCCGAGGGCACCACATTCGTCGAGAAGGAGTACGGAGACGGCTGGGGCGAGCTCTTCGCCGAGTCCGATGGCGTGAAGTTCTACGGTCTTGCCAAACTCGGAGAGCAGGCAACGCCGGAGGAGATCGAGCGAGTCGGCGTCAAGCTCACCGGCATTCCGGCGCAGTACTGGAAGCAGATCAACGAAGGCAAGAACGAATCCGGATGGAACTGGTATCGGACGGTCGAGGCGTCGAACAAAGGGGTCTTGGTTCTTGGCGATTACGGAACCGGCAAGATGGGCAGCTACCTCTTGATCCTGGTGACCACGGTCAGCGACTACGAAGAATACGAGTCGGATTACGAGGCTTGGTATCGGAGCATCCGGCTGAAGTGATCCCGAGTCTCGGCGGCCCGCGAGCCGCTGGCATTGCGGGGATTGACGGCTTCGTCGGCGACGCTCCGGCTCTGCCGACGTGCCGTTCCATCGCTGGTGGATTCCCACTGTGCTGGTCCTCGGCCTAGGACTGGTGACCGGCGGCCTGTTCGGGCTCCCGCGGCTGGCCGGGACCTCGGCTCCGCCGGTGGTGTTCTTGATACTGCTCGCAGGGACGCTGCGCGGGTACTGGGCGGCCCTGCCGCTGCTCGGTCGCCAGCTGTCGATCGAGCGCGAGCGGCTGTTGCAGCTGTGATCCGGCGCCGATCGTGCGACTCTCGAGTCTCGCGGCCTGGAAGGAGCGGCCAAGCCGCGCGCACCCGAGTAGAATGATGAGGGAGGTTGGTCCATGACTCGCATCGAATCCGACCCGAAGGTGATGATGGGAAAGCCGGTGGTTGGTGGTACGAGAATCACGGTCGAGTCCATCCTGGAGCGGCTGGGCGCCGGCGAGACACTGGAGCAGATCCTCGTCGCGCACCCTCGTCTGAAGGCGGAGGACATCCGGGCGGCCCTGAGCTTCGGCGCGCGCGCCCTCAAGGCCGATGTCGTCTACCCCACCTCGGACGAGGCGGCGTGAACCTCGTCGCCGACGAGGGAATCGACGCGGCGATTGTCGAGAGGTTGAGGCAGGAAGGGTTCGCAGTCGTCTACGTTGCAGAGTTGGAAGCCGGTGTGGACGATCAATCGGTGCTGGAACTGGCAACGAGCCAACACGCAGTCCTTCTAACTTCGGACAAGGATTTCGGCGAGCTGGTTTACCGCCAGGGGCTGGGGTCAGCGGGTGTGGTTCTGATCCGCGTGGCGGGACTCTCTACAGGCCGCAAGGCGGATCTGGTTTCCTCCGCCCTCAATGAGCACCGCGGTAAGCTGGCCGGTGGGTTCACCGTGATTCGTCCAGGCACGATCCGTCTTCGCAGGCCTTTGGCCTAGGAGAACCGGCCGGCGTCGAGGAGCGTTGGGGTTTCGGGCCTCGACGGTGGACAGCTACAATGGTCTCGCTCTCAATCGCGAAGCTCGGAGCCAAGGGAGGATTCCGTGATGCGTCGTTTCTTGATGATCGCATTCGCCGTCGCGTTGTCGAGCCTGCCCGCCGTTGCCGTAGTTGATGACGGACCGTCGCACGCGGAGTTCACCACTTCTGACGGCCTGCGCATCCACTACATGGCCCAGGGCAAGGGCGTGCCGGTGGTGTTCATCCATGGCTACACCGGCAGCGCCGAGGGCAACTGGTTCTCGAACGGGGTCGCCGTCGAGGTCGCGAAGACTCATCGCGCGATCGCGATCGACTGCCGCGGCCACGGCCTCAGCGACAAGCCCCACGACCCGAAGATGTACGGTCCGGCGATGGCTCGCGATGTCGTCGAGCTGATGGACCACCTCGAGATCGATCGCGCCCACCTCCATGGCTACTCGATGGGTGGCGGCATCGTTACCCAGATCCTCGCCCGGTGGCCCGAGCGGGCGTTGACCGCCACCTACGGCGGGTCGGGTGTTGCCGAGACCGATCCGGTGTGGATCGCCAAGCTCGCGAAAGACAGCGACCAGAGCGACCCTCAGGAGGCCGAGGCTCGGTCAACCCTCCAGGCGAGTCCTCAGCGCGACGAGGCTGCGCTCGGCGCAGTTCGCGAGTATCCGTGGACCGAGGGTGAGCGCGGTGCCATCGACCTGCGCCAAGTCAAGGTGCCGGTGCTGGCCCTGGTCGGTGAGTTCGACCGCCCCAACGGCAAGATCACACGGATGAAGCGCGAGCTCGCCGACTTCGAGTACCTGATTCTGCCGGGCAAGTCGCACCTCACCGCGATCATGGCCGGCTACATTCCCAAGAAGTACATCTCGAAGTTCGCGCAGTTCGTGCGCGCCCACGATCCGCGCTGAGGCGAGGCGGCATCGCGGACTCTCCCGGGCTCGCGGCATCCGCGGCGGCATGGCCCAGGCTGTGCTTGCGGATGAACCTCGTCGGCCAAGATGTCACTTCGCCCGCCACTAGAGCGCGGGCTTGGTCTCGAGAACGCGGTGATATTCTCCGCCTGGCGGAGCTTGAGTCCCACACCTCCTCAAGGTATGACAGTGACCGGCCCCGACATCCCGTTCGACGAGCCGCACTACCTGAGTTCGAACCCGGACGTTGCCGCGGCCGTCGCGCGTGGCGACTATTCGAGCGGCCGGCAGCACTACGAGCAGTTCGGCCGCAAGGAAGGGCGCGGAGCGACTGCGGTCAGGAGCGCTTCGATCGAGCAGCTCCTCGCGTCGCCAAGCACCGATACGGTGTTCATCGAGTTCACGTCGCGTTGCAATTTGCGATGCGTGTATTGCGCGGTGAGCCAACCGACCTATCGCGGAATCGACCTCCCTCTAGAGGGATTCGAGAACTTCGTCGAGCAGATGAAGGCGCGCGACGTGAAGCTCGTCAATCTGAACGGCCACGGCGAGTCCACCATCCTCAAGGGCTGGGAGGCCTACGCCGACCGACTCGCGGACGCCGGATTCCGGATCCACATCACGACGAATCTGGCCAAGCGGCTAAGGACCGAGGAGGTCGCGGCGTTCTCTCGCTTCGAGAGAATCCTGGTCAGCATCGATACCGTAGACGCCGAGCTGCTCGCGAGGCTGCGACGAGGCGCCAATCTCGAGACGATCTTGGGGAACATCCGCACGATCCTGGAGTTCGCCTCGCAGCGCGGTCGTCGCCCGGAGGTCGCGGTCAGTGTCACGGTCGGCGACTTGTCGGCGCCGTCGGTCGAAGAGCTTGCGCTGGTGCTGATGGGCATCGGTGTGCGGACCTTTCGATTCGGCGACCTGGTCGAGTACGCGCCGATCGCGAGCACGCTTCGCATGCGCCACGTCTCGTCGCTACCGAGCGAGCAATGCGGACCAATACGAGTCGTCATACTCCGCGCGCTCGACAAGATCGCCAGCGGCGGCGGGCGTGCCGAGGTCGATGCGTCGCTGCGCTCGTGGCTTGATGGCGCTACGGAATCCTCGGTGAGCTCAGCGGAGCGTCAGATCCAGATCGGCGACAAGGTCGTTTGGGCCGACTCCATTGCCGATGGCTGGACTCGCGACTGCCTCGACCCGTGGGCGCTCGCCTTCGTTCAAGCGGATGCGTCTGTCCGTCCGTGCTGTTTCTTCGAGGAGACCCTGGGCTCACTGGCCGAGCATTCACTCGTGGAGATTGTCGAGGGCGAGGCATTTCGTGAGCTCCGGCGGGAATTGCTCACCGGCGAGCTCCGATCCAGCTGCCGAAACTGCCAGGCGCGGGCGGCGATCCACCGCTCTTCGTTGGCGGCGAAAGTAGCGAGCAGAGGAGCGATCGCTCGGCAGTGATCGCCGCGGCTCGAGCTAGAAGAGCAAATCCAGGCCGCTGACACGTCAGCGGGCGTGGGCGTCACTCGAGACCGAGTCGCCGCAGCACTTCGACCTCGTCGAGACCATCGACCCGCACCGCCTTGTCGCGGTGGGTCTCGCCCGACTCGATCCGGAGCTGCGACCGCCGTAGACTCAGCTCGCTTGCGAGCAGCCGCAGCAACGCCGAGTTGGCCTTGCCGTCGACCGGCGGCGCGGTGAGCCGGACGCGCACCCGGCCGTCGTGACGACCGTCAATCGCATCGTGTCGCGAGCGCGGAAAGACCCGCACCTCGAGCCGGGCGCTGCGGTCGCCGTCGGTCGCTCGCGACATTCCCCGCGCCTGTTACTCCGCCTTCGCGATCTGGTGAACCGCGTCCCAGAAGAAGCGGACGAAGCGGTGTAGCTCGCTCTCGAGGATCCGCTCCTGGTCGCTGTGGGCGCCGAACCCCTTGGGACCGTCCTCGATGTCGAGCGCCGGGCCGACGCCGTAGCTCTGGACACCGCGGGCACGGAGGTACGCCATGTCAGTCGCGCCGGTGCTCATCGTCGGCAAGGTGATCGTGCCGTAGTTTCGCTCGATCGCCGACTCGAGGACCCGGAACGCTTCGGAGTCGATGCGGGCGTCGCCCGACGACGGTCGGGTGTCGCGCTGGCCACGGCGGATCTCGACCACCGGGTCGGCGACTACCTGGCGCACTTGCTCGATGAGTTGGTCGATGTTCTCGTCGGGCAGCGCGCGCAGGTCGACCGTCGCCTTCGACTCCGACGGGATGACGTTGATCCGGTAGCCGCCTTGGATGATGTTCGGTGACAGTGACGACCGGATCATCGACGCGTGGCGAGGCTCGTGCTCGAGGAAGTACTCGTCGGCGGCCGAAGCGGTCTTAGGATCGAGGATCGCCAGGTAGCGGGCGGCGTCCTCGGGTGACGAGATCGTCGCCAAACGCTGGAAGTAGGCGCTGGTCGTCTCGTTGAGTCGGATCGGCGAGCGCCAGTCGGCGATCTTGGCGACCGCCTTGGCGAGCCGGGTCACCGAGTTGGTCAAGAGCGGCACCGAGCCGTGGCCGGCGACTCCGCGGGCGATCACCTCGAGCGCGTAGGGGATCTTCTCCAGGGTCTGGACCGAGGCGAATCGCACCTCGCCGCCGGCGCGGCTGACCCCGCCGCCTTCGGCGAAGCAGTACTCGGCGTCGATCTGATCGAAGTGCTGGTTGACCATGAACTGGATGCCGACCCGGGTCGAACCTTCTTCGCCGGATTCCGCGAGGAAGATGACGTCGCGATCGAGCGCCGTGCCGAGACGATGGAGAACGAGCATGGTCATCAGCGAGGCGACGACGTTGTCTTTGTCGTCGACGGTGCCGCGACCGTAGACGTAGCCGCCGTCGCGCACCGCTCCGAACGGCGGGTGAGTCCACTTCGCGGGGTCGACGTTGACCGTATCGGTATGGGCCATGATCAGGAGCGGTCGCTTCTCGCCGCTGCCCCGGAGCCTGGCGACTAGATTCGGGCGGTGAGCCTCGAGGGCGAAGATCTCGACCGGGATCCCTTCTTTTTCGAGCACGCTCGCGAGATACGAGACGGCGTCGACCTCGCGGCCGGGCGGGTCGGTGGTGTCGAAGCGAACCAGGGCCTGAAAGTGCTCGAGCGTTTCGGCCTCGAGGCTCGGCCAGTCAGGACTGGGGGGCTGGGCGGCGAGCGCGGTCGCGGCGGTCGACAGCGAGAGCAACAACAGGATCGAAATGCGCATCGACCGACAGTAGCACCGGCCCGACCGCCGCATCGGCGGTCGCTCGGGCCGGTAAGCCCCCACGACCGGCCTCAGAGCCGGGCCGCACCGGCGGTGTGGTATTCGATTCGCCGCGGTTCGTCGCGCCGGAAGACCAGGCCCTTGCCGTCGAGGTAGCGCAGGTGAGCGATCGTCTCGCCGGTTGCGAACCAACGCTGGAGCAGCGGGAAGTCGTCCCACGACCGCGCCCGGATCGACCAGGTCATTTCGGCGGCGGTCTGGTAGGCGTCCTTCGGTCCCTGTTCCAAGAGCTCGATCGCCTCGTTGCCGCGGTCGCGATGGTGCTCCTGGAGCTCGGCCACCCGGCCGCGGAAATCCGCGATCAGGCTGCGGTGTCCGGGTAGGCAGATCTCTACCTCGAGTGGCTCGACCTTGCGCAGGCTGGCCAGGTACTGGTCGAGCGGATCGTGGTCGTCGGAGAACGCTTGAATGTTCGGCGTGATATCGCCGAGGACGTGGTCGCCAGCGATGAACAGGCGGTGGCGGCGGTCGTAGAACGAGATGTGGCCGTCGCTGTGGCCGGGGGTGTCGATGGTCTCGAAACAGAAGTCGCCGATCTCCACCTTGTCGCCCTCGTACAGCGGCAGGTACTCGATCGGCTGTTCGGGCCGGTACTTGAAACCCGGATGCTCGCGAAACGAGCGCTCGAGATCATCCGCCGGGAATCCGTTGCGCTCGAGGTACTCGTGGAGGCGGCTGCCCTTGGCCCAGTTGGAGAATCCGATCTTGATGTGCGCGGCGTCGATGGCGCCCATGTAGGCGCGGCGTCCGGGGCGGATCAGGTCGGGGATCAGGCCGTGGTGGTCGGCGTGGATGTGGGTGGCGATGAAGTCGGTGCGTTCGAGGTCGACGCCGATCTCATCGAGTCCGGCGAGCAGAGCCTCGCGGCATTCCGGCCGGTTCATCCCGGTGTCGATGACCAGGTTGCGATCGCGCGCGACGATGACGTAGGAATTGACCTCTTTGAGCGGGCTGCCGGGGAGCGGCACCACGATCCGGTAGAGCGACGGCAGGATCTGTTCGGCCATGGCGTGCGCGTTCAGTCGGAGCGCGTACCGCCCAAGGACGGCGTACCGCCCAGAGGCGGTGTGCCGCCCAGAGGCGGCGTACCGCCCAGAGGCGGTATTCCGGGGACCGTGGGATTCCGGCCTTCGAGTATCTGGGCGACCCGGGTGTAGACCTCCTGGAAGTTCGGGGTCACCGCGACGATCCAGAAGCGATCGTTGCGGATCCCGTCGACCACCATGTCGGCGAGCTCGCGCGGATCGACGCCGCCGTCGATGCCCTGGTTCATGAACTCGTCGAAATGGGCGAGCGGTCCTTCGAGGTCGAGAACCTCGCCCGGTCGCAGACGCTGCGAGTTGCGGAACAACGGTGTCTTGGTGAAGCTGGGGCAGAGCACGCTGACCTTGACCGGGCTCTCGAGTAGGGCGAGCTCGGCGTGGAGCGCCTCGGTCATCCCGATCACCGCGTGCTTGGTCGCGCAGTAGGCGCCGAGGGTCGGCACGGTGCCCAGCCCGGCGAGCGACGCGGTGTTGATCAGATGCGCGGGCTGGTTCTGCTTGCGCATGATCGGCACGAACGTGCGAATGCCGTGGATCACCCCCCAGACGTTGACCCCGAGCAAGAACTCCCAGTCGGCGATCGAGGTGTTCCAGAGCGACTCACAGATGCCAACCCCGGCGTTGTTGAACACCACGTGGACGGCGCCGAAGCGCTCGAGTGCGTCGTCGGCCAGCGCCTCGACCTGGTCGGCCTTCGAGACGTCGGTGCGCACCGCGAGCACGTCGACGCCCGTATCGGCGCCGATGGTCTCGGTGACCGTGGCCATCGCGCTCTCGTCGATGTCGGCGAGCACGATGCTCATGCCTTCCTCGGCGAAGCGTCGGGCGGTCGCCGCACCGATACCGCTGGCGCCTCCGGTTACCACCGCCACCTTTCCTGCCAGGTCTTTCACAAGCGTATCCTCGGTCGCGGCTCCGGCAGGAGTGCCGGTTAGCCAGAGTGCAACCTATCAGCCCAGCGTCTGGCGGGCGCTGGCGGCAGGCAATGAGCCTGTCGAGTACTCGAGACGGTTCCGCGGCTGTTGCCCGGGGCCGCGCCGGAGGCGCTTGGCGCCGGGACGACATGGCTAGCCGAGGATGTGCTACCCAGCACATCCAGAGGCTAGCCGCGGGGGGGACGATCGTGAAACCCTAGCAGCCCGTGGTGAAA
>JAQBHE010000126.1:0-6817 GCA_032128015.1 Holophagae bacterium | reverse complement strand
TCCGGCTGTCGGTACGATGCATGCGAGCGCCGCGAATGCGACGGCGAGCGGCACTGCTCCTCGCCCGGTCATCGTGCACTCCAGTCCGCCTGAACTGGGATCGCGTCGAGGGCTTCGGGATTGTTGACCGACGACAAGTCGCCGAGGACCTCGCCGAGATAGCGGGCGCGCACCAGACGGCGCAGGATCTTGCCGCTGCGGGTCTTCGGCAGGTCGGCGACGAACAGGATGCGCTCCGGACGGTCGACCTTGCCGAGCCGGTCGACGACCGCTCGAGCGAGCTCACTCTCGAGCTCGGGGCTGGGCTCGACTCCCGGTGCGAGCACTGCGAAGCCGACGATGCCTGTGCCCTTGATCGGGTGCGGCACCCCGACCGCAGCCGCCTCCGAGACCTTGCCGGTGGCCATCATCGCGCCTTCGATCTCGGACGGTCCGATGCGCCGGCCCGCGACCTTGAGGGTGTCGTCGGAGCGGCCGTGGAGGAACCAGTGGCCGTCCTCGTCGATGAGCGCCCAGTCGCCGTGGTTCCAGATGTCGGGCCAGCGCGACCAATAGGCCTCGAGGTAGCGCTCGGGGTCTTGCCACAGACCACGGGTCATCGACGGCGCGGGGGCGGTCGCGACCAGGTAGCCGAGCTCGCCGCGCACCGGCTTGCCGTCTTCGTTCCAGACCTCGACCGCCATGCCGAGCCCGGGGCCGACCAGCGAGCAAGGTTTGAGCGCGTCGATCGGCAACGGCGACAAGAAGCAGCCGATGATGTCGGTGCCGCCCGAGATGTTGATGATCGGGCAGCGGCGTCCGCCGACGTGCTCGAAGCACCAGTTCCAAGACTCCTCGTCCCATGGCTCGCCGGTGGAGCCGAGGATGCGCAGCGCGCTGAGATCGCGGGCGTCGACCGCGCCGGGACCCTCGCGCATCAACAGCCGGATCGCGGTCGGCGAGATTCCGAACACCGTGATCCGGTGCTCCTCGAGGACCCGCCACAGCTGGTCGGGGGTGGGATAGTCGATCGCGCCCTCGTAGAGGTAGACCGCGGCGCCGTGAAAGAGGCCGCCAATGATCTCCCACGGGCCCATCATCCACCCGATGTCGGTGAGCCAGAAGAAGCGATCTTCGGGCTTCATGTCGAACGCGTAGCCGACTTCCTTGGCCAGCTGCACCAAGGTGCCGGCGTGCGAGTGCACCGTGCCTTTGGGCCGGCCGGTGGTGCCAGAGGTGTAGAGGATCAACGCCGGGTCCATCGACTCCATGGTCTCGGCGGCGTTCTCGGGTCGGGCGCCGCCGCTGCCGCTCGCCAAGAACTCGGTCCAGCTGCGGTCCCGGCCTTCGATCAGGGTGAGTGCTCGGGAGCCGTCGCGCTGCACCACCACCACGGTCTCGACCGACGGGCAGTCGGCGACCGCCGCCAAGGCATTCTCGAGGATCTCGATCCTCGCTCCTCGCCGCAGCGAAGCGTCGGCGCAAAACAGCAGCTTGGCGCCGCAGCTCGAGATGCGCTCGGCGAGCGCGGCTGCCGCATAGCCGCTGAACACCGGCACGAAGATCGCGCCGATCTTGATGGTCGCCAGCATCTGCACCGCGACTTCGGCGACCATCGGCATGTAGGCCGCGACCCGGTCGCCTTTGCCGACGCCGGCGCGGCGCAGCGCGGCGGCGCAGCGCGAGACCTCGTGGGCCAGGCTCTCGAAGGTGTAGCGGATCTCGCGGCCGTCTTCGGCAAGCGCCACCAGGCACTCTGCCTGGGCTCGCGGTCCGTCGAGGTGCCGGTCGAGGCAGTTGCTCACGAGGTTGAGCCGGCCGCCCGTGTACCAGCGGGTCCACGGGATGCCCGGGCTGGTGTCGCGCACGGTGTCGAACGGCCGGTCGAATCGGATGTCGAGGTCTTCGACCACTTCGCGCCAGAACCACTCCTGGTTCTCGGCGGCGCGCGTCCGCAGGGTGTCCGGATCGGCGACCCCGAGACGGCGCATCAAGCGCGTGACATTGGCGTCGCGCACCAAGCTCGGCGGTGGCCGCCAGACGATCTCGGACATCCGCAATACCCTCCGCTGCGATGGTAGCTCACCTCCGAGGACGCCCTCTGCGAGAGCTGCGTGGTACCATCTGCGCCCTCAACCGGCCTCCGGAGTCTTCCGAAATTGACCGCCCAGCGATGGTCCAGCGCCCTCGGGCGCCTGGGCATCGATCTGCGTCCGGGAGAGCAGGCCGCGGTCCTGGTTCTTTTCTCGTACTCGTTCCTGCTCGGGATCTTCCAGTTCTCGAGCAAGGCGGTACGCCAGGCGACCTTCGTCGACGCCCTCGGGGCCGAGCGCCTGCCGTGGGTCTACCTGGCGGTGGCGGTAGCGGCCTATCCGACGCTGCGGTTGTACAACGCCCTCGCCCGTCGGGCGTCGAGCGGTGGGGTGATCCGCGCCACCGCGATCGGTGTCGGCCTGGCCTTGCTGGGGTTCTGGTGGCTGATGGCGAGGCCTTCGGCGGTGGTCTCGTTTTCCTACTACTTGGCGATCGCGATCGCGATTGCGCTGACCCTCAGCCAGCTGTGGAGCTACGTCAACGCGACCCTCGACGCCCGCCAGGCGCGCAGGCTGTTCGGCCTCATCGGCTCGGGCGCGTTGCTCGGCGGAGTGGTGGGTGGCCAAGTGGCGAGTTGGGCCGGGGCGACCGAGCCGCGCGCCGCGCTCATAGCCGGGGCCCTGGTGATGTTCGCGATCGCGGTCCTGGTGCCTTGGTCCGAGGCGACCGGCCACACCCGCGCGGTGTCCTTGGGAGCCGAGAGCGGTCCGAGTGACAGCCGCTGGGGCCCGGGCCTCGCGATCATCGGGCGCTCGGCGCACTTGCGGGTGATCGCCACGATCCTGGTGTTGACCGTGGTGGTCGCCGAGATCGTCGACCTCCAGTTCAACTGGGTGGTCGAGCAGTCGACTTCGGGACTCGGCCAGCGCACCGCCCTGTTCGGCAACGTCTTCAGCATCATGGGGCTGGCGGCGTTCGTCTTCCAGCTGCTGGTGACCGGCAGAATCCACCGTACCCTCGGCGTCGGCTTCGCGATGCGGGTGCTGCCGGTGTTCGTGCTGGTTCTGAGCCTGCTGATCGGCGCCGCCGATCTGCTCGCGCCCAGCCTGCTGGTGCTCGTGCTGTCGCTGCTCAAGGTCGGCGACAACGGTCTGCGCTACTCGCTCGATCACGCCACCCGCGAGCTGCTGTTCGTGCCGGTGCCGGCGACCCAGCGGGCGCTCGCCAAGTCGTATATCGATGTCCTGGTCCACCGCTCCGCGCGCGGGCTGGGTGCGGTCTTGCTGCTGACCGTGACCTTCGGTTGGGTGAGCGTGATCGAGACCACCTGGATGACCTTGGTGCTGGTCGTCTTGTGGCTCGCCTGCACCGGTGTCGCCCAGCGCCGCTACGTCGACTCGCTGCGCTCGGGCTTGGCGCCGCGTTCCGGCGACGGACCGCTCGACCCGGGGTCGCTGATCGATCCGCGCGATGTCACCACCCTCGAGGTGCTCATCGAGTCGCTGGGCAGCATCGACCCCGACCGGGTGCTGCGCAGTCTCGACCTCCTTGCCCGCAACCGTCGCGCCCATTTGGTGCCGCCGGTGCTGGTTCACCACGACGACCCGCGGGTGCGTCGCCGCACTATCGAAGTGCTGACCCTGGCCGAGCGCCGCGACGCTCTGGGGTGGATCGAGCGCCGAATCGGTGATCCCGAGCCGGATGTGCGCGCGGCCGCAATCCAGGCTCTCGCGGCGCTGTCGGGACGCGATGGACCTCAGCTGATGGCCGGCCGTCTCGACGATCCGGACCCGCGGGTGCGCGCGGCCGCCATCGGTTGTCTGGCGGAACAGGGCGACTCAGATCAGCGCGCGGCCGCCGACAAGGCGATCGCCGGGATGCTTTCCGACGGCGACCCGGAAGTCCGCAGAGAGGTCGCCAAGGCGCTCAGTGGCATCCCTGAGCCGATGCTCCAAGAGCACGTGGTGGCGCTGCTCTACGACGGCGATTCCGACGTCGTGGCAGCGGCGATCGGTGCGGTCACCGCACGCGCTGCCGTCTTACGCAACCCGCTCTACGTCCCGATCCTGGTCTCGCTGTTGCGTGACCGCCGGCTCAAGCACGAGGCACGGGAGGCGCTGGTCGCCTACGGCAAATCGGTGCTGCCGGCGCTCGCTCACTTCATGAACGAGCCGGGCGAGCACATCTGGGTTCGCCGCGCCTTGCCCAAGACGATTGCCCGTATCGGCACCGAGTTGGCGGCGGCGACCCTCGACCAGAGTCTCGACCGCTGTCGCGATCCCTTCCTGCGCCGCAAGATCATCGAAGCGCTCGGTCGCTGCCGGAGTCGGCCGGACCGGGCGCGGCTCGAGCACTTGGTGGTCGAAGAGTGCCGGCGCTATTTCGAAGCCCTGGTGCGGTTGGTGGCGGTGTCAGAGCCACGACAGATCGAGCTGTCGGGCGCGGTGCTGCGCTGGCGCACCGGCGATCCGCCCGATCTCCTCCAGCGCTTGCTCGACGAGCGTCGTCAGGATCACCTCAAGAACCTCGAGCGGTTGCTGGCGCTGGGCGCGGAGCGCGAGGGGATCCGGCGCGCCTGGGCCGGACTGCTCGGCGGCGACGGCGAGGCGCGCGGTCGCGCCCTCGAGTATCTCGACAACGTGCTCGGCGGCGTCACCCGGCGTCCGGTGATGGCGGTGGTCGACGACTTGCCTCTGGAGGCCCGCCTCGCAAGCGGCGAGCGGCTGTTCGGCCTGCGGGTCCGAGACCGCACGCTGACCCTGAGGTCGCTCGTGGAAGAGGTCCAGGAGGGTGACGAGAGCGCTCCCTGGTTGGCGGCCGCGGCGGTCCACACCATTCGTGAGCGCGGGGTCGACGATCTTCGCTCGAAGCTGGCGCATTGGGCGCAGTCTGCGACCGACCCGTTGGTGCGGGAGACCGCGATTTGGGCGGCAGCCAGCGTGATACCTTGACCCTGAGCATCTTTCCCGAGTGTCACTCCGGAGCGTCGTTTGCCGTCGTGATGATGTCGGAAGCCACCCGCAACCTCGAACCGAGCCGAGCTCAGAGCTCGGCGCCGCTCACTCGCATCGAGCGCGTCCTACTGTTGCAGGGCATCAGCTTGTTCAAGTTTTGCTCTGCCGAAGAGATCGTTCGGATCGCCTCGATTGCTGCCCAGGCCACCTTTGCTGCGGGCGAGCAGGTGTATCGCAACACCGATCCGGCGGCGGCGCTTTACTGCGTCGTCGAAGGCGAGGTGGTGTTGGAGCACGGGGACGGTTCCGAGGACCTGGTGAAGGCCGGCGACACGTTCGGTGTGCTCGAGATTCTGAGCGGCCGATTGCGGCAGGCCGCAGCGCGGGCGGTCACCGACACCCGGGCGCTCCGCATCGAGGCCGATGACTTCTTCGACCTGCTGTCGAACAATGTCGAGATTGTCCGGGCGCTGTTTCGCGAGGTGCTCGATGAGAACCGGCCGCGCAACGGGGGCGGGTTGCTGTGAAGTGGTCGCCGATTCGGCTGTGGATCGTGGCCGCCGCGGTCGGGTGGCTCGCCGCCGCGGCGCATGCCGAGCGTCTGGTCGCGATCGGCGATGTTCACGGCGACCTCGGCGGGCTGGTTGCGATCCTCGAGGAGGCGGATCTGCTCGATGCCGAGGGCAACTGGTCGGGAGGCGACACCACCCTGATCCAGACCGGCGACTTCCTCGATCGCGGGCTCGAGGTGCGCGGGGTCATGGACCTGTTGATGCGGCTCGTGGAGCAGGCGCCGTCGGCCGGCGGCCGGGTGATCGTGCTCATGGGCAACCACGAGGCGATGAACCTCTTGGGATTCCGACGCGACGTCAACCCCGCAGCGTATGCCGCCTTCGCGGAGAGCGACTCGGCCGCCCGGGTCGACGCCGCGTGGTCCGACTTCGCGAAATGGCAGCGCCAGCGGGCGCGCGCCAAAAAGGAGCCACAGCCCGAGAGCTCGGCCGCCGTCGAGCAAGAATGGAAGAGCGCCCACCCTCCGGGATACTTCGAGTACCAAGACGAACTCGCCCGCGGCAGCCGGTATGGCATCTGGCTGCGCTCGCTGCCGGCGATCGTCCAGGTCGGCAAGGTGGTGTTCCTCCATGGTGGCATTTCGCCTTCGCTGCTGTCGTGGAGCCCGGAGCGGATCAACGAGCGCACCTGGCTCGAGATCGAGGAGCTCGACGCCTGCCGCGCCGAGCTGCGCAAGAACCGGGTAATCCACGAGTCCAGCGAGCCGATCGAGATGGTGCGCGAGGGGCTGGCCGAGCTCGAGGCGATGCGCGAAAAGATCAAGAAGGTGCCCGAGCCGGTCGCTCGCCAGCTGCGGAGCTCGATCGAGGTGCTGTCGCCCTGCGTCGGGTACCAGGATTGGTTCTTGATCAAGGAAGAGAGCCCGCTGTGGTTCCGTGGCTTTGCGCGGTGGACCGAGCAAGAAGGCGGCGAGTGGATCGCGGGCATGCTCGCCGCGCTCGATGCCGAGCACTTCGTCGTCGGTCACACGCCGCGCGCCGACGGCCGCATCGAGGCACGGTTCGGGGGTCAGGTGTTCGTGATCGATACCGGCATGCTGGCATCGGTCTATCCCGGGGGCCGGCCTTCGGCGCTCGAGATCGTTGACGGCCGATTCACCGCCTTCTATCTGGACGGCCGGCGACCCTTCGATCTGCCGCCGATCGCCCCGGCAGGTGAGTCGTCTTCTCGGTGGACCGGCGCCGACGGGTTGCCGCTACCGTTTCGCACCGACGACGAGCTGCTCGCGTTTCTGAACCGGGCGGAGGTGGTATCGAGCGAGAAGCTGAGCCAGGGAA
>JAQBHE010000125.1:0-2628 GCA_032128015.1 Holophagae bacterium | reverse complement strand
CCGTCCGAATCAGGCGATTCAAGACGGCGATTCCTGCCCTCTGGGCGACTAGAGCATCGCCGACGCGATCAGCTCCAGCGCCTCGGGCTGGTGGCTGCCGATCAGCATCGCGCCGACGTGACGCTTCTTGCCGGCTTCCTTCCATGCCGCGAGACGATCGAGGATCCGTTCCTTGGGACCGACCAGGTGCACGTCGTCGACCAGCTGGTCGGGGACAGCCATCGTCGCCTCGCCCTGCTTGCCTGAGAGATAGAGGTCTTGGATCGTGCTCGCGGCATCCGCGTAGCCGAGCTTGGTCGCGTAGTCGTTGTAGAAGTTCTTGCCGCGCGCGCCCATGCCGCCGACATAGAGGGCGAGTCCGGGCTTGAGCCGGTTGCGGCAGGCCTCGATGTCGTCGCCCAGCACCACCTGGACGAACGGCGCGACATCGAAAGTGTCGAGAGACTTGCCATTGCCGGTGGCGGAGAATCCTTCCGTAATCGCATCTTCGAAGACATCGAAGCGCTCCGGATTCATCCATACCGGGAAGAAGCCGTCGGCGATCTCGGCGGCGAGCCGCACGCCGCCGGGCGTGATCGCGGCGGTGTAGATCGGGATCGAGGTGTCGGCCTCGAGGATGGTCTTGAGCGGCTTGCCGAGGCCCACCGAGCCGGGCCCGGTGAACGGCAGCTGGTAGATCTCACCGTCGTAGGTGACCGGCTCCTCGCGGGCCATGATCTTGCGGATGATCTCGACGTACTCGCGCATCCGCACCAGCGGCTTGGCGTAGCCGACGCCGTGCCAGCCTTCGACGACCTGCGGCCCCGAGGGTCCCACGCCGAGCAGGAAGCGCCCGCCCGAGAGCTGGTTCAAGGTCATCGCGGTCATCGCGGTGCACGCCGGTGAGCGTCCGGGCGCCTGGAGGATCGCGGTGCCGACCTTGATCTTCTCGGTATGCGCGAGGATCCAGGTCGCCGGAGTCACCGCGTCCGAGCCGTAGGCTTCAGCGGTCCACACCGAGTCGTAGCCGAGCTTCTCGGCCAACCGAATGCCGTCGAGGTTGACCGCCACTTTCTTGCCGGTGTAGCCGAAGAGCATGCCGAGCTTCATCAATGATCTCCTTGCCGGGTTGCAGTCCGCTGGGTCGAAGCGGAGTCTAGCAGCGGTCTTCGAGGACTCAGCCGTTGAAAGCGGCGCGGAGAGCTTGCAGCGAACGCTCGGCGGCACCCGGCTCGAGGCCGGTCGGCGAACGCACGATCAGGTGGGTCATGCCGAGCGCGCGGCGCACCGCCTCGATGCGGTCCCGGACTTCGTCGACCGGGCCGAGGATCGCGCGCTCGTCGATCGGACGCTCGGCGGCACGGCGCAGGAAGCCGGAACGCGCAGCGGCGATCACCCGCGCCTCAGCCTCGAGGCCCTCGCGAACTGCCGCGACCCGAACCGAGTTGTCGTCGACGTAGACCGTCCGCATCACTGGCACCGCCAGCGGCCGCACTCCCAGCGGCAGTGACCCCGGCAGTGACCGAGGCCCCGCGGCGGCGAGCCCGGCGGCGTGCAGGCGGTAGTTCTCTTCGAGCTGGGCCAGTGACTCCATCGGCGAGGCCAAGTACGGCAGTCCCAGTCGGCTCGCCTGAGCCACTGCTTTGGGACCGAACGCGGCGACCCAGATCGGCGGATGGGGCTGTTGCAGCGGACGCGGCGCGACCCGCACCGCTTCCCGCTCGGAGTCGTCATCCGAGCGGACCGGACCGATCGCGCCGCCGTTCCATGCCTCGACCATGATCCTCAGGTGGCGCTCGAAGCGGTCGCGCTTGTCCTCCACCGCGACTCCGAAGGCACGAAACAGCGACGGCCGAAAGCCGCGTCCGAGACCGAGGATGAAACGCCCGCCAGACAACCGATCGAGCACCGCCACTTCCTCGGCCACCAGCACCGGGTCGCGGATCGGCAACAGCAGCGACACCGTCCCGAGCACGATGCGCTCGGTCACCGCCGCCGCGGCGGCGAGCGACAGCAACGGCGCCGGCACCGCGCCACGTTCGAGGAAGTGGCTTTCGGGCAGCCAGAACGACTGGTAGCCGAGCGCCTCAGCGTCCCGTGATTGCTCCGCGACGGTGTCTTCGGCGACTCCGCGCCAGGGTGTGGTCCCGAGATGGAGCGGCGGTGGCGGGGTCATCGGGCCGGCAGTGTACTCCCCCGCCGGGTGGTTCGAGGCTCGAGCTCAGAGGACGCCGACCGAAGCGTGCTGGGCTAGCATCCGGTCTCCCTTCCTTGAGAGGAGCGAGCCCAGTGGCCAGCCGACAAGAGATGTTCTCGGGCACCCGACCGGTGGCCGAACCGCTGCGTTTCGACGTCGGCCGGCTCGAGCGCTATCTCGCGGAGCACGTCGAGGGCTTCAGCGGGCCGCTCGAGGTCGAGCAGTTCAAGGGTGGCCAGTCGAACCCGACCTACCTACTGCGCGCGCCCAGCGGGCGCTACGTGCTCCGACGCAAGCCACCTGGCGACCTGCTGCCGTCGGCGCATGCGGTCGATCGCGAGTATCGGGTGATCACCGCGCTCGGCAAGACCGACGTGCCGGTGCCGCGCACCTTCTGCTTATGCCGAGACCCCGAGATCGTCGGCACCTGGTTCTTCGTCATGGAGTGGGTC
>JAQBHE010000124.1:0-4190 GCA_032128015.1 Holophagae bacterium | reverse complement strand
GGAGGGCGAACGCCCGGAGCCCGCTAGGACAAAGAGATAGGCGCTGGCCAGGCCGAGGCCGAGGATCGCCGCCAGTGCCGGAACCAACGGATAGATGTTGCGCTTGACCACCATGTTCATCGAAGTCACAAGCACGAAATACGCGACCGGATAGGGCAACAGCCAGAGCAGACGACCGCGGGCTCGGGGCAGATGGGTCGGACGCAGGAGAAGCCCCAGACCCACGACGCCAAGCACGAGGACCGGCCAGCCGAAGCCGTCCTCGAGCTGTGCGAGGTAGTAACGGAAGTTGCTGCGCGGCATGACGCCCAGCCAACCGCCGCCGGCGTATTGGCGGACGCCGAAGAAGATGCCTTGAGCGCCGGTGAAGGCCTCCGTGGGGAAGAACAGCAAGCTCGGCATGACCGCGACGAAGCTCGCGAGAGCCGCCAAACCGCCCCACAAGAGCCCCCAGGACCAGTTACGAGAGCGCCATCGGCAGGCCAGCCAGGTGGCGCCGAGGGCTACGGCGACCACTCCCGCCGGGTACTTGGTGGCGGCGGCCAGCCCGGTGAAAACACCGGCCAACGCATAGTCGCGAGCGCGCTCGCGCGGCACGACCCGAGTGGTCAGCCACAGCGCCCAAGTGGCGAGCATCGCCGACGGCGCATCGGCGATCAGCAGATGAGAGCCATCGTTGATCAGAGTGGAGAAGACGTAGAGCAGAGAGCCGAGGACCGCTGCCAGGTTGCCCTGAAGCCACTGGCCGAGCCGGAACACCGGCACCACGCTGGCGACGCCGAGCACGGCGACCGTCGAGCGCATCAGCAGCCATTGAATCGCGATCGGTTCCGTGACATCGAAGACGTAAGAAGTCAGCCCCCGAACCCCCGCCGGAAAGAGCGACGCCAGCCAGAGCACGAACGCGTAGACGTAGTAGAGGAGGTGGGGATAGACGAAACGCGTCCTCAAGACTTCGCCGTCGTTGATCTGCGTGGCGTGCTTGTAGTAGGTCCCCTCGTCGAGGTAGTAGCGTTCCTCGACCTCGTGGTCGATGCCGACGAAGCGAACCGCCGCTGCGAGAACCAACAGTCCCAAGAGTAGGCGGAGGTCGGTGCGCTTGCTGTTCCAGGCGCGCCCGGCCTGCCACAGCGAGACCGTTGCGGCGGAGGCCAGAAGGAGGACGACGGCCGTTCGAGCCAGAACCGGCGGCGCCGAATGTCCGGCCAGGTGGAGAAACCACAGGGCCAGCACGAGCGTCCCGAGGGCGGTGGTCGCCGCGACACCGATCCGTCGAGCTCCAAGGTTTGCGGGGCGCCAGGACCGGCTGGCACGTGCCCCGTTCGTCGCGGGCAGGTTCATGCTGCGCTCACACGGTTGCGGGGTTGTCTCTGCTTGAGCGCGACGAGGGTGGCCAGCTCAGGTGCGGTCACGACCGGCGCCGGGTCCAAAGCGCTATTCTCGCATCCCGGCGCCCGTTGCGGACGCCGCCCGTGGCCGACGCCCTCCGGCGCTGCCCGCCGCGACACGACAAAGGCAGCCGAGCTCCAACCATGGATCCAACATGACCAACGCCGAAACGATCATCCTCCACCACTACGCGGGCTCGCTGTTCTCCGAGAAGATCCGCGTGATCCTTGGTCTCAAGGGGCTGGCCTGGAGCTCGGTCTCGATCTCGCCGATCATGCCGCGGCCGGATCTGATGCCGCTCACCGGCGGCTACCGAAAGACGCCGGTGATGCAGATCGGCGCCGACATCTACTGCGACACCCGGATCATCGCCGCCCGGCTCGACGAGCTTTCGCCCGAGCCGGCATTGGAAGACCCGCAGCGACCATTCGTCGCCGATGCGATCTCGCTGTGGGCCGACAGCCACTTGTTCCGGGTGGTGGTCGGGGTGTGCTTCAGTCGGGCGGCCATCGCCGCCCAGCTCGGGCAGTTGTCCGAGGCCCAGCGACAGGCGTTCGCGAAGGATCGCGCCGAGCTCGCCCGCGGCGCGACCGGACTCGACCGCCTCGCGCCCGAGGTCGCGTCGGCGGCGCTCATCGGACATCTCGAGCGTCTCGAGCGCCAACTCGCGCCGGGATCCGGGTTCCTACTCGGCGCCGTGCCGCGCATCGCCGACTTCTCGGTCTACCACTGCCTATGGCTGGTGCGAAAGAACACCGCGGTCGCCGGGTTGTTCGAGCCCTACCCCGCGGTGATCCGATGGATGGATCGCATCGCGGCCTACGGTCACGGCGAGCGCGCCGAGCTCGATTCGCGCGCCGCGCTCGAGATCGCGACCCGCTCGACACCGTCGCCGATCGGCGGCTTCGAGCCGATGCTGCCGCCCGGGATCGAGCTCGGGGCCCGCGTGTCGGTCGTGCCGCTCGACTACGGTCTGGTGCCGGTGACCGGCGAGCTGGTGATCGCGAGCTCGAGCGAGCTAGCAATCCGGCGAACCGATTCGACGGCTGGCGAGATCGTGGTCCACTTTCCCCGCGCCGGCTTCCGGGTCGATCCGGCGTCCGACTCGAGTCCCGCCGCGGACTGACGCGCCGCCGCGTTCGTTGCGAGCTCGCCTACCTGGAGGAAGAACGATGAGCGAGGCCCTCCGTCCGTTCCAGATCCACAGCCCCGACGATCAGCTCAGCGATCTCAAGAGGCGCCTGAGCGCCACTCGCTGGCCCGAGGCCGAGACCGTCGATGACTGGTCGCAGGGGATTCCGCTCGCTTACGTCCAAGACGTCTGCGGCTACTGGGCGAGCGACTACGACTGGCGCGCGACCGAGGCGAGGCTCAACGCCCATCCGCAATTCCTCACCGAGCTCGACGGCCTCGACATCCATTTCCTCCACGTCCGTTCGCCGCAGCCGGACGCGCTGCCACTGGTGCTCACTCACGGCTGGCCGGGCTCGATCGTCGAATTCGAGCGGGTGATCGGTCCGCTCACCGATCCGCTCGCTCACGGCGGCGTCGCCGAGGACGCGTTCCACGTCGTGCTGCCGGCGCTGCCGGGCTTCGGCTTCTCGGCCAAGCCAACAAAGTCTGGTTGGACCGAAGATCGGATCGCGGCGGCGTGGAGCGTGCTGATGGCCCGGCTCGGCTACCAGCGCTTTGGCGCCCAGGGCGGCGACTGGGGCGCGGCGGTCACGACATCGATCGCGATCCAAGACCCCGAGCATTGCATCGGCATCCACCTCAACATGCCGACGGTGCGTCCCGACCCGGCGACCATGGACGACCTCACCGACCAGGAGAAGCGCGCCCTCGCCGGGCTCCAGCACTATCGAGACTGGGACTCCGGCTACTCGAAGCAACAGAGCACCCGGCCGCAGACGGTCGGCTATGGACTGGTCGACTCGCCGGCCGGCCAGGCGGCGTGGATCCTCGAGAAGTTCTGGTCGTGGACTGACTGCAACGGCCACCCCGAGAACGTGCTCACCCGCGACCAGATGCTGGACAACGTGATGATGTACTGGCTGCCAGCGGCCGCCGCGTCCTCGGCGCGGCTCTACTGGGAGAGCTTCGGCAAGGGATCCGGCGAGCCAGTCGAGATCCCGGTCGGGCTGAGCCTGTTTCCGAAGGAGATCTTCGGCTGCTCGCGGCGTTGGGCCGAGCGCCGCTATCACCGGCTGGTCTACTGGAACGAGCTCGACCGCGGCGGCCATTTCGCGGCGTTCGAGCAGCCGGGTCTGTTTGTCGCCGAAGTGCGTGCCTGCTTCCGGGCGATTCGCGAGTCGCCGTAATCGACTCGCCGTGTCCCTCCGAGGGCTTCAGGTTCCCAAGGAGGTATTCGGGTTCTTCTGGGGGTACTCGGGTCCTCTGGGGGTAGCCGCCCGTCCTCGGGCGCGCCGACACTTGGGCGGCCGACAAACCAGCAAGCACGTCGGATCCTCTGGGGGAATTCGGATGCTCTGCGGATACTCGGATCCTCCGAACGTAGCGGCCGAGCTTGGGCGGCCGACGAACGAGCGAGCACGCCGGCAATCTCACCGCGCTCGAACGAGACGACACACCCAGAGCCCGCTCGACGTCAGGGCCTATTCACACCTCGAGGGCTTCAGGTTCCCAAGGGGGTATTCGGGTTCTTCTGGGGGAACTCGGGTCCTCCGGGGGTACTCGGGTTGCTCTGGGGCTAGCCGCCCGTCCTCGGGCGTTGCCCCTCAGTTAGGGGACACGACGGTGCCGGTCCGATCTGCAGGCGCCTATCGCGATTCCGACTCCCC
>JAQBHE010000123.1:0-4373 GCA_032128015.1 Holophagae bacterium | reverse complement strand
CGGTGATGACAACCCGGCGACCACCGAGCAGTGCGATGAAGAACGAAGCGCCCGACTTCTCCCCGACCGTCCCCGCCGACCGCTCCACGCGCACCGCGGCGCTGCAAGACGCGCTCGCGCGCCGGATCCTGGTGCTCGACGGCGCGACCGGAACCGCGCTTCAGGGAATCGAGCTCGGCGCCGAGGACTTCGGTGGCGAGGAGCTCGAAGGCTGCAACGAGAACCTGTGCGCCACCCGGCCCGATGTCGTCGACCGGGTCCACGAGATCTACCTGACCGCTGGCGCCGACATCGTCGAGACCAACACCTTTGGCGCCACCCCGCTGGTGCTCGCCGAGTACGGTCTGGCCGATCGCGCCTTCGACCTCAACCGTCGTGCCGCGGAGCTCGCGCGTGCGGCTTGCGCGCGCTTTGCAACCGCCGACCGGCTGCGGTTCGTCTGCGGCTCGATGGGGCCGACCACCAAGGCGATCTCGGTCACTGGGGGCGTGACCTTCGAGCAGCTGATCGAGACTTTCCGGGTCCAGGCCGAAGGCCTGATCGTCGGTGGCGCCGACTACCTGGTGCTCGAGACCGCCCAGGACACCCGCAACATCAAGGCGGGGTTGATCGGCATCGAGGAGGCGATGGCCCGGGTCGGCTGGCGGATCCCGGTGGCGGTCTCGGCGACCATCGAGACCATGGGCACGATGCTCGGTGGCCAGGACGCCGAAGCGCTGGCGATCTCTCTGCTCCACACCGACCTGCTGTACCTCGGGCTCAACTGCGCGACCGGTCCGGACCTGATGGCCGATCACCTGCGCACCCTCTCGGAGCTGTGCCGCACCCGGGTCGCCGCGGTGCCCAACGCCGGACTCCCCGACGAGGACGGCAAGTACCGCGAGGGCGCAGCGGTGTTTCGCGAGGTGTTCGGCCGTTTTCTCGACGCCGGCTGGTTGAACCTGGTCGGTGGCTGCTGCGGCACCACCGACGCCCACGTGCGAGCGCTCGCCGAGCTGGTCGCCTCCCGCCCGCCGCGAAAGGTGCCCAGCCACCAGCGGTCACTGGTTTGCGGCCTCGAGGGCGTCGAGCTCACCCGGGACAACCGTCCGCTGCTGGTCGGCGAGCGGACCAATGTTCTCGGCAGCCGCAAGTTCAAGCGCCTGATCACCGGCGGCGATTTCGAGGCCGCCGCCGAGGTCGGACGCGCCCAGGTCCGCGGCGGCGCGCAGATCCTAGACGTTTGTCTTCAAGACCCCGACCGTGACGAGATCGGCGACGTCGAGATGTTCCTCGACAAGATCATCCGCCTGGTCAAAGTACCGCTGATGATCGACTCCACCGACCACCGAGTGATGGCGCGTGCCCTTACCTACTGCCAGGGCAAGTCGGTGCTGAACTCGATCAACCTCGAGGACGGCCGGGTGCGCTTCGAGCGGGTGGCGCCGCTCGCCCGACGCTTCGGCAGCGCGCTGGTCGTCGGCCTGATCGACGAAGAAGGGATGGCGGTCGACGCCGAGCGCAAGCTCGAGGTCGCGCGCCGCAGCTACCAGATGCTCACCCAGGAGTTCGGGATCGAGCCCGAGGACATCTGGTGGGACCCGCTGGTGTTCCCTTGCGGCACCGGCGACGAGAACTACCTCGGCTCGGCGGCGGCGACCCTCGAAGGGTTGCGCCTGGTCAAGGCCGAGTTCCCGGCGACCCGCACCATTCTCGGGGTCTCCAATGTCAGCTTCGGCCTGCCGACCGCCGGACGCGAGGTGCTGAACTCGGTGTTCCTGTATCACGCCACCCAGGCCGGCCTCGACGCCGCGATCGTCAACACCGAGGGCCTGGCGCGCTACGCCGACATCCCGAAAGCCGAGCGCGACCTGGCGCTGCGGTTGATCAACTTGCCGAAGGGCGCGGTCGAGGAAGGCCATCGTGCGGTCGAGGAGTTCACCGCCCATTTCCGCGGCCGGAGCTCGAGCGTCGTCTTAGTCGACCGCAAGAGCTTGCCGCTCGACGAGCGGCTGCGGCGGGCGGTCATCGAGGGCTCCAAGGACGGGTTGGTCGAGGACCTCGATGCCGCGCGCGCCGACGAGCGCTGGCCGGCACCGCTCGACATCATCAACGGCCCGCTGATGGAAGGCATGGCCGAAGTCGGTCGGCTGTTCAACGCCAACGAGCTGATCGTCGCCGAAGTGCTCCAGAGCGCCGAGGTCATGAAGGCGGCGGTCAACCACCTCGAGCGGTTCATGGAGAAGGCGCACGACTCCCACCGCGGGCGGGTGGTGCTGGCAACGGTCAAGGGCGATGTCCACGACATCGGCAAGAACCTGGTCGACATCATCTTGAGCAACAACGGTTTCGACGTCATCAACCTGGGCATCAAGGTGCCGAGCGAACGGCTGATCCAGGCGGTGCGCGAGCACAAGCCCGACATCCTCGGGTTGTCGGGACTGCTGGTCAAGAGCGCGCACCAGATGGTGACCGCCGCCTCCGACCTCAAGGCGGCGGGGATCGAGGTCGATCTGTTGGTCGGCGGCGCGGCACTCACCAGACGGTTCACCCACAAGCGGATCGCCGTCGAGTACGGGGGTTTGTGCACCTACGCCAAGGACGCGATGCACGGCTTGTCGCTGGTCGAGCGGCTGACCGATCGCAGCAAGCGGGGCGAAGTGGTGCTCGAGGTGGAGCAGTTGTTGGCGGCCGATGGCCGCGTCGACGCGGCCCCCAGTGCGGGTCCCGAGCGCCCGGTCGAGAGGCGGGTCTCGCAGGTGCGCCGTGATATTCCAGCGCCCCGCCCGCCCGATCTCGAGCGCCACATCGCCGAGCTGCCGCTCGACGAGGTGTGGGAGCAGCTCAACCCGCAGATGCTCTATGGCAAGCACCTCGGCCTCAAGGGCTCGGTCGAACGCTTGCGCGAGCAGGGTGACGACAAGCTGCGCAAGCTCGACCGGGTGATCGACGACCTCAAGGCCGAGGCCCGTGCCGGTGCGATGGCGGCGAAGGCGGTGTGGCGTTTCTTCCCGGCGCGAGCCGAGGGCAACACCATCACCCTCTTCGATCCGCAAACCAAGCAGCCGCTTGCCGAGTGGGAGTTCCCGCGCCAGGCGTCCGGAGACGGCTGCTGCCTCGCCGACTACCTGCTCGAGGACGACCACGTGGCGCTGTTCGTGACCACCGCCGGCACCGGCATCCGCGAGCGCGTCGAGCGCTGGAAGGCCGAGGGTCGCTACCTCGACAGCCACGCCTTTGCAGCACTCGCGCTCGAGACCGCCGAGGCAGCGGCCGAATACCTCCACACCCAACTGCGCGCCCAGTGGGGTTTCCCCGATCCGCCGGAGCTGACGGCGCGCGAACGGTTCTCGGCCCGCTATCGCGGCAAGCGCTACAGCTTCGGCTACCCGGCGTGCCCGGATCTGGGCGGTCAGCGGCTGTTGTTCGAGGTCCTGCAGCCGGAAGACATCGACGTCCAGCTCACCGAGGGCGACATGATGGATCCCGAGGCGAGCGTTTCGGCGTTGGTGTTCCACCACCCGGACGCCAAGTACTTCGGGGTCTGAGTACTTCGAAGCGAGTGCCGCTGATCGAGGGGGGGCTGCTAGGTCGGCACAAGGGTGCGGCGGCTCTTCCGCCCCGGCTCCGAGCGTGGAATGGCGACTGTACTTGGGTGATTTATCGGTCCGTGTCCACCCGGACAGTTTGGATCTAGGTCGAAATCACACGTCCGCGTTTTTGACTGCCGGGGAAAACACTCATACGCTCCCACCATGCGCACGACCCGCCGCTACCTCGACGTTCAGGTCCGCCGCGATCTGGAGCGAAAGATGGTATTCGTCGCCGGGCCGCGCCAGGTCGGCAAGACGACGCTCGCTCGAGGCCTCCCCAACGCCAAGCGCGGCTATCTCAACTTCGATGTCGCGGAGGATCGCGAGCGGATTCTGCGGCGCGAGCTGCCACCGTTGCCGCTTTGGGTGTTCGACGAGATCCACAAGTACCGCCAGTGGCGCAACTATCTCAAGGGCGTGTACGACGGTCGCCCGACCGGCCAGCGCATCCTGGTGACCGGGAGCGGACGGCTCGATCTCTACCGGTTCGGAGGGGATTCGCTTCAGGGTCGGTACCACCTGTTGCGACTCCACCCCTTCTCCGCGGCCGAGCTTCGGCTGCGTACTCCCGAGGAGCTCGACCAGCTGCTGACGCTGGGCGGTTTCCCCGAGCCTTTCCTTGGCGGAAGCGAGCTGGAAGCGCGTCGTTGGTCGCGCGACTTCCGCACCCTGCTGGTGCGCGAGGAAGTGGCGTCCCTCGAACGCGTTTCGGATCTGGGGCATCTCGAGCTGATGATGCTGCGCCTGCCGGACCTCGTGGGCTCACCGCTATCGATCAACGCGCTGCGCGAGGACCTGCAG
>JAQBHE010000122.1:0-6834 GCA_032128015.1 Holophagae bacterium | reverse complement strand
CTTCGATCGGCGCCGACGGCGGAATCGGGTAGGGCCCCGGGTCACTTTCGTCGTCGTAGAGGAACTCCACCGGAATCCGCGCCTGACTACCCGGCACGGTCACGAACGGAATCCCGATGGGCGAGCCCGAACCGGGCGGATAGTCGCCCGCGCCGAAATCCGGATGTACCGGCGAGGTGCGTCCGATCGAGTCGATGAACCGATCGGAATCCGGTTCAACCGGCAGGGCGTCGACCCGCACGTTCCAGATGTTGTTCGCCGGCAACAGGGCGCAGCCGTCGATCCTGGGCTGCGCCAGGAGGGGCGCGGGCGCGAAACTCGCAGCCGCGAGACCGAGCGCAGCCAGAGCGGCTGTCACCGCGGCGCGGGGGAAATTCATGCGCGAGACCTTCATCACCCGAGTGGTCGGGCGCTCAGCGCAGCTCCCGGAGCCGATCGCGCGCCGGCGCAAATCCCGGGTCGATCGCGATGGTCTTCTCGAGCCAGACCCGCGCTTCGTCCCTTCGCTCCAGTCGCAACAGCACGAAGCCCAGGTTGTAAGCGTAGCGGGCATCCTTAGGTGCACGCTCACAGGCCACGCGGAACGCCGCCTCCGCATCCTCGAGACGCGACGCCGCACCTGCGGTCATGCCCAGCGAGTTCCAATAGGCGGCGTTCGTGGGATCGATCTCGACGGCTTCGCGCAGACGAGCACTTGCCGAATCGAGGTCTCCGAGACCCGCCAGGGTCTCGGCGAGCAGCACCCGCAGGCGGGCGTCGCGGGGCGCGAGCGGCAGCGCTTCCTCGAACGCGCGTTGCGCCTCCTCCGGCCGGCCGAGGCGGTGGAGGACGCGGCCACGCTCGACCCGTAGCTTGGCGTTGGACGCCGCGAAGCCGGCGCCGTCTTCGAGCGCGCGCAGCGCGCCTGGCTCGTCGCCGCGCTGGAGGCGGACCTCCGCGAGACCCAGCCAGGCCGCCGAGCGTTCGGGATCGGCGGCGAGCGCGGCCTCGAACTCGGCGCCCGCGCGCGCGATCTCGCCGAGGTCGAGCAGCGCACGCCCGAGGTAGGCGTGGATCTCGGCGCTCTCGATGCCGCGGTCCAGAAGCTCGACGAAGCCACCGGCGGCGCTCTGAAAGTCTCCGGCCTCGAGGCTGCCGATCGCTCGTCGCATGAGATCGTTGGCGATTCGAAATTCGCCGATCTTGTCCTTGGGATCGGCTCCCGGCGTCGAGGTCTTGGCGCCGAGCGCGCCGTCGAGATAGCCGAGGGCGCGCAGTTTCTCGAGCTGGTGTTCGGGCAACGACCCGGCTTCCGCCGTCTCCGCGCGCTCCCGCGCGAGCAGCACGTCCAACGCGGCAGACAGCCGGCGCGCCTCCGACCGCTGCATGTCGAGCACGTTGTCGAGCTCGCCGGGATCTTGGTCCAGGTCGTAGAGCTCGGGACGCGGAGCACGGATGAACTTGAACCGCGCGTCGCGCGCCACCCGCAGATCGCTCCATCCGAAATGGCGACTTGGCACCAGAGTCTCGGCGTAGAGCACTCTCATCGAGGCGACCTCGGAATCCTCGCGCCCAGCGAGCGCCGCCGCAAAGCTCTGCCCCGAGACATCCGCGGGCGCCTCGAGACCAGCGAGCTCGACGACGGTCGGAAACAGGTCGACCAGGCCGGCGAGCCCCGTGATCCGGATGCCTTTCGCGATTCCGGGGCCGCGCACCAACAGCGGCACCCGCAGCGTGCTCTGGTAGGCGAAGAAACCGTGGAGCAGCTCTTCGTGCTCACCCAGCCCCTCGCCGTGATCGGACGCAACCACCACCAAGGTCTGGTCGGCGACACCTAGGCGCTCGAGCGCGGCATCGAGTCGACCGACCAGCTCGTCGGTCCATGCGACCTCGCCGGCGTACGGCCGATCTGGGTAGCGCGACCGGTACGGCTCGGGAGCTGCGTACGGCTCATGGGGATCGTAGAGATGGACCCACAGGAACAGTCGACCATGCCCGCCCCGATCAGGGAGCTGGCTCGCCGGCACCGACTCGTCGAGCCATGCGACCGCCTCCGCCACCGTTTGGTCACCGCGCCTTTGAGCGGTATCGGCAACACGCGGCCGCGGAGTCTCGGGACTCGCTTCGAAGCGATCGGAGTAGACATCGAAGCCGCGCTCGAGGCCCGAGCCGCCGGCGAGCACCACCGCCGAGACAAACGCCGCGGTCCTAAAGCCGGCGGCCTCGAGCACCTCGGCAAGCACCGGCACTGCGGGCACCGGAGCCGGGGTGACGTTGTCACGGACACCGGTCTCGTGAGGGTAGCGCCCGGTGAACAGCGAGACGTGCGACGGTCGGGTGAGCGGCACGTGCGCCGTGGCACGCTCGAAGAGCGCGCCCTGCGCCGCGATCGCGTCGAGGTGGGGAGTCGCGACATCGCTGCCGTAGAGCCCCAGATGATCGGCGCGTAGGGTGTCGAGGGTGATCAGAACCACGTGCCGCGCGACCGGCTGCACCGGCTCGCCACGGCACGCCGACAGCACGGACAGGGGGAGCGCCAAAGCGAGCGCGCCCAGCCGCCGCCAAGCGCGTCGGGGCAGCAGCAACGAGGTGGGACAGCGGAGCGCCGCAGCGGGTTCAGCCCCCGCGCCGAGCTCCGAGCCCCCTCTCCATCTGGCCACTCCGGGAATCGTCAATGCCGACACCCGCGCGCGTCTTGACGCGCAGCGTCTTTGACGCTCGTGCCGTCTCCGGTCCCTGACCTCAGAACCGCAGCTTCGCCCCGAGCATCACCCGCCGCGGCAGGATGAACCCGTCCGCGACGTTGAACGACGAAGACGTGCCGATCGTGCTACGCACGCCCTCGTTCGCGTCGTCGTTGGACACGTTGAAGATGTCGGCGATCAGGCCCAGGCGCATCCCTTGCCGGAGGGTGAAGTCCTTTTGCAGGCGAAGGTCGAAGATGGTCTGCGATGGAAGACGGCCGGACTCGCCTCGCTCCTCGGCGAGGATGGTGGCGCTGATGTTGGTGATCGACCGCGGCACGCTCACCCGACGAACCAGGTTCGCGCCGGCGCGCGAGCTCACGCTCGCCGACACCAAGAAGCCCTTGGGCAGCTCGTAGACGAACTGGGTCTTGAACTGCCAGGGGACGTCACCGCGCAAACGGCCGCCGGAGTTGACGAAGTCGTTGGGATTGCGGCCGAAGGTACGGAACTGTAGGCCGCCGCGCTGCTGGATGCTCGCGCCGCCGTTGCTGTCCGGAGTCCGGCCCGATGACTCGAGAAAAGTCAGCGACGCGTTGACCGACCAGTGGTTCTCCATCCGCTTGTGGAAGTCGAGACTGGCGGCGGTGATTTCGTTGTCCATCTCCGCCCGGTTGGTGATCTGGAACACGCTATCCGCCCCGCTGCTGACGCGCCGAAACACACCGATCGATTTTCCGGTCGCGTCCGCGCCCCGGTCGTCGACATAGGTGGCGTCCTCGTAGACCCCGGCGATGTCCTTCCAGGCCCCGAAGTCGCTGCCTTCCTTGCGCACCAGGTTGAGGGCGAGACCGTAGTTGCGCCCGAACTGGCGCTCGACGCTGACGATGTACTGGTCGGTCTGCGGACTCTTGTAGTTGGGATCGATCAGCAGGTTCGAGTTGTCAGTGATCTGGAACAGGTCGAAGAAGGTGTTGGTCCCGGTGTCATAGCCGCCGGCAAAGATCGGTTTGATCGATGGGCCGATGACGTTCGCGAACTCGCCGGTGGTGATCGCACGGTGGTATCGCCCGACGTGGGCCTTGAGTACCGTCTTGCCATCCGCGGTCAACTGGTAATTCAAGCCCAACCGCGGCGACACGTACTTCCAGGAGTAGTAGTCCGCTTGGGCGAAGGTCACACCGGTGGCTGCGCCGAACTGGTCGAGCTCTTGCTGCGCCTTGGAGAAAGCGTCGTTCTTGTCGTAGCGGACACCGAGGTTGACTGACAGCCGGTCGTTGACCCGCCAAGTGTCGTCGACGAACACGGCGACGCCTTCGGCGTTGCCGCTGTAGCTGAACGGCGCACGGGTGTAGCCGTAGCCGTATCCGGGGTAGCTCTGCGAGTAGGTCAGCACCAGGTCGTTGTAGCCGTAGATGCCGCCGGCCTCCGAGTCGTTGTACTGGAAGCCGAAGCGAAAGTCGTGGCTGCCGCCGAGGAAGTTGTCGGCCAGATACGAGACCTTGGTGTTGATCGTGGTGCGCTCCGGGAAGAGGTCGTACCAATAGTAGTGGCCGCCAGATATCTGGCCGGTGTCGAGGTCGATGAACCGGGTCGTGTCGCGCGGGATGCTCGGGTTCTTCGGCGCCAGGAACACGTCACCGTAGAAGCCGGTGAAGCGGACCTCGATCAACGACTTGTCCGAGATGACCCCGGTGTAGCCGAGACCCGGAGTCGGGGTGTGGCCGGCGCGCGCCACCTGCACCGCCTGGGCTGTGCTGGCGCCGAGCGCGTAGGGCTCGAACTGGTCGTCCTGGTGGTAGGTGAACTGGATCTTGTGCCGGGGTGTGATCTGGACATTGAACTTGCCGAAGTAGCGATCGGTCTCGATGTTCACCAGCCCCACCGCCGGATCGACGCCGGTGTTCGAGTAGCCGTCATCCTGGCGTTGGTAGGAGGCGAAGAACCACACCCGGTCCTTGGCGATCGGGCCGCCGAGCTGGACCGTCCAGTCGTTGTACTCGTCTCGCAAGAAGGGAAAGCCGTCGTCCTGGTCGGCGTTGGTGTTCTTGCTGGTCAGGCCATCGCCCTGGCTGAAGATGTTGACGTCGCCGTGAAACTGGTTTGTGCCCTGGCGGGTGACGATGTTGTAGACCGCGCCGGTGAGGTTGCCGTACTCCGCGGGCGCCCCGAGCGACAGCACCTCGACCTCTTCGATGGCGTCGATGTTGGGCTGGGCGAGCTGCTCGTTGAAGAAATTGTCGTTGACGTCGGCGCCGTCGAGCTGGAACGAGTTCTCGTCGTAGGAAGACCCATAGACCATGGTTCGCCGGCTCTGATCGCCGCCCCGGACCGACCCTGGAGCGGCGGCCACCAGATCGTTGAAGCTCTGGCGCTGGGTCGGAGCGTTCTCGACCCAATCCCGACCAAAATTGGCGCCGATCTCGTTCGACTGGGTGTCGACCAGCGGCGCCTCGGCGGTGACCGTGATCGTCTCGGTGACGTCACCGACCTTGAGCGCCACGTCCTCGATCGAAGTCTGGCCCAGGCCGACGCGCACGCCGGTGCGGTTGACCGCAGAGAAGCCGTCGAGGTTGAAGCGCAGCTCATAGGCTCCCGGCGGCAGCGCCACGAACCGATAGAACCCGTTGGCCGTGGTGATCGCCGATTGGGTCCCGACAATGTTGGAGCCCAGCAGGCTCACCGTGACTCCTGGCAGCGCGCCGCCTTGCTCGTCGGAGACGGTGCCGGAGATCTGGCCGGTCACCCGCTGGGCGAAGAGCGGTGCGCCGGCAACGAAGCTCCAGGCTAGGGTGAGCGCGAGCGCGGCGAGAAGAGTGCGGTTCCGAGTCGTTCGCTTCATGGTTCAAGACCTCCCAGGTGTGGCTCCTAGCACTCCTCGAAATCCGGTGCTACAGGTACGGGAAAACCACGATTGCAAGCACCGCGGAAAGGAGGCCGGGGATCGAGCGGCAGCGTAACACCAAGAACCTAGATACGACAAGACCGGCCGTCGGTTTTCTCACAGCCGGTTGCGCCGCGGGTCGCCGACCCCCAGAATCGAGCGACCATGACGCGTCGCCGGTCTTCTCCGAACGCGCCGCTCGTATTGTCGTTCGCCGGGCTTCTTGTCGTCGCCGGCTGCGCTCCGGATCGAGCACGCGGGGCACGGCCCAAGAACCTGCTGATCGTCACCCTCGACACCCTGCGCGCGGATCGCGTCGGCGCCTACGGCTACGCCGCAGCCTCGACACCGCATCTCGACCGTCTCGCGGATCGCGGCGCACGCTTCGAGCAAGCAACCACGGTGATGCCGCTCACCCTGCCCGCGCACTCGTCGCTGTTCACCGGCGCCTTTCCTGCCTCCCACGGAGTGCGCGACAACGGCGGTTTCTACCTCGGCGAGGAGCAGGTCACTCTCGCCGAGGTCGCGCGCGATCGCGGTCTTCGCACCGGTGGCTTCATCAGCGCGTTCGTCCTCGACTCGCGCTGGGGAATCGCCCAAGGGTTCGACCACTTCTTCGACGATTTCGACCTCTCCGACTACGACGACGCCCCCGGGATGGACGCGATCCAGCGGCCCGGCTCGGTGGTGGTCGACCGCGCCCTCGAGTGGCTGGCCGCCGACCGCAAGCGCCCGTTTTTCGCCTGGGTCCATCTCTACGACCCCCATACCCCCTACGAGGCGCCGGAGCCGTTCCGGTCGCGCTTCCCGCGGACCCTTGCCGGCGCCTACGACGCCGAGATCTCCTACGCCGACTCCCAGCTCGGTCGGCTGATCGCGAGCCTCGAGGCCGACGGGCGTCTCGACGACACCCTGGTGGTGGCGCTCGGCGACCACGGCGAGATGCTGGGGGAGCACCAGGAGATGACCCATGGTTTCTTCGTCTATGAACCGGCCATTCGGATCCCGCTGATCGTCGCCGGCCCAGGCATCGCGACCACGGTCGTGCGCGACCTCGTGCGGATCGTCGACGTCATGCCCACCGTCCTCGCGCGTTTCGGGATCGACTCCCCGAGCGGGGTCCAGGGCGCCGACCTGGCGCCGCTCCTGCGCGGCGAGCCGTCGCGTCCTCTGGTAGCCCACGCCGAGAGCTGGTTCCCGCGATTCCACTACGGCTGGAGCGAGCTGCAGACGATCCGCGACGGCGACTACAAGCTGATCCGCGCGCCGCGACCCGAGCTCTACGAC
>JAQBHE010000121.1:0-6711 GCA_032128015.1 Holophagae bacterium | reverse complement strand
GCTAACCTGGCGCTCGTGGCACGACTCCGTCTTGACAAGGAAATGATCCTTGCTAGAGTAAGGATACGATGTCCAAGGTCACCAGCAAGCTGCAGGTCACGATCCCCAAGGCAATCGCCGACGAGTACGGAATCGGTCCCGGTGACGAGATCGACTTCGAGCCTGCGGGAGAGGTGATTCGAGTGGTCCCACACGCCAGGCGACGGCGAATGCGCCTCGGGCTCGAAGAGCGCCGCCGGCTCTTCGATCGGGCCACGGTCCGCCAGCGGCAGCGCGAGAAAGCGATGAAGCTCCCCAGAAGAAAGCAGCCTAGCGGTCGCGACTGGAAGCGCGAGGATCTCTACACCCGTGGCGAGTCTGGTTGACACCAACGTCCTCGTCTACCGGTTCGATCCTCGCGACCCGGCCAAACAGCGCATTGCCCGCGAGCTTCTCGGAGGTGGGCTGCTCTACGACCAGCTGCTGATTCCGCAGCAGGCCGTCCTGGAGTTCGTTGCCGCCGTGACGCGTCCGTGCAAGGACCTCGGCGGCGCACCGTTGCTCGAGAGGGCGGCGGCCTATCGCGAGGCCGCCGAGCTGATGGTGGAGTTCCCGATCCTCTATCCCGACGAGCAGGTTCTGCGCACCGCCCTAAGGGGAGCGGCTGGCTACGGTCTCTCCTGGTTCGACGCTCACCTCTGGGCGTTCGCGGAGGTCAACGGCCTGTCACAGATCTACTCCGAGGACTTCGAACACGGCCGCTACTACTACGGCAACGTCCGCGTCGTCGATCCTTTTCTGGCGGCGGCCGGCGAGATCCACGAGCTGCCGCCGATGTACGAGCTGGGGTCAGGGTGAGGGTCGCCTCTCCGCCATCTCAGCGCTCAGGGCGGCAAGCGCCGTCCCGGGGTCCACGGCGCTCCGGCGCGCTCGAGCGTGCCCTCGAGCGCCGGGATGTCGACCTCGATCAGCCGGCGTAGCTCAGCCGAGATCTCGGCGTATTCGGCTGCGGCGATCGTGATGCTGTCGCGGTGAGTCTGGGTCGGACCCTGGCGCGACCCCCAGTGCCCTTCGATCACGGTCCGGACCCGCTCGACCGGCGACGGCGCCGTTGGTTCCTGGAGGCGCTGGCGGATCGGGTCGCCGGTGAGCCGGAGGTCGAGATCGGCGAGCTCCCGGCGCAGACCGGAGACCTGGGCGAGCGCGGCCTCGCCGCCGGTGCCCGCCTCCTGCGCCGCTCGCTCGAGGTGGGCGAGGCGATCGGCGGCGCGACTTGACTCGGCGACCGCGCCGAGCAGCTTGCGCTGGAGGTCGGCGGTGCGCCGCGAAAAAGTCAGGGTCTCGTCGTAGGGTGAACCGGGGGCGGTCGCGCCTTCGAGCGGCACGACCGCGAAACTCTGCGCCTCGCCGATTGCTTGGTAGCGACCGCCGGTCACCCGCCCGAGTCGGACGCTGTAGCGACCGGGTGCGGCGAGCGGGCCGCGCGGCGGCTCGACCCACGGCGGCAGGTCGGCCGGGGGCTCGAGCGCGATGGGATCGGGCGGCGGGTAGCGCAGGTCCCAGGCAACGCGCTGGAAGCCGGCGGTGTTCGCGACCTCGACCCGGCGCACCACCTCGCCGCTCGCGTCGGTCACCGTGAGCACGAGCCGCGGTGCGTCTTCGAGGGACTCTTCGCGTAGCGCGTCGAAGCCGGGAAAGGGGACATCCTTGGCGGCTTCGATCGACGGTTTTTCGCGCCCGGCACGAAGTTCCTTCGCGGTCTCGAGCTTGGACTTGAGGTAGACCGTGAACACCGCGCCGAACGGCGGGTTGGGCGCGGCGTACTCGTCGCTGCCCGACGAGCCCTTGCCGCCGTCGGCGAGCCGCAGCTCGGGCACGTACCACAACGCGTCGCGAACCGGGAACAGCGTCGCTTCGCGGGCAAGCGTCTCGGCGCTCGCGGTGCGCAGCGGCGAATAGTCGTCGAGGATGAAGAAACCGCGGCCGAAGGACGCCGCCACCAGGTCGTTCTCGCGACGCTGGATTTCGAGGTCGCGCACCGCGATCGTCGGCACTCCGCCGGTGAGCTTGATCCAGCGCTGACCGCCGTCGCGGGTGAAGAAGAGTCCGGTCTCGGCGCCGACGAATAGCAGGTTGCGGTCGACATGATCCTGAGCCACCGACCACACCAGCAGCCGTTCGGGTAGATCGCCGGCGATCGACTTCCAAGTGCGGCCGCGGTCGTCGCTACGGATGAGGTACGGCCGGTAGTCGCCTTGCTTGTGGTTGTCGAGCGCCGCGAACACGGTGTCTCGGTCGTGCAGCGACGCCTTCAGCTCGTTGACGAACGCCAGCTCCGGGATGCCGCCGATGCGCTCGGTCTTGCGCCAGCTGGTGCCGCCGTCCTCGGTCACCGCAATCACGCCGTCGTCGCTGCCGGTGTAGAGGAGTCCCTCTTGGAGCGGCGATTCGGCGACCGCGGTCAACGTCGCGTACCACGACATCGCGGTGTTGCCCCACAGCGCGTCAGCGCTGCGCACCCGACCGCCGACCGGCAATAGGTAGCGCTCGCCCCCGCGCGAGAGGTCGCCCGATAGAGCTCGCCACGACTGGCCGCGATCGTCGCTGCGCCACAACCGATAAGAGCCGTAGTAGACCCGGGCAGGGGAGTGCGGCGAGACCAGGATCGGCGCGTCCCAGTTGAAGCGCTCGGGCGGGTCGCCGGGTGCCGGTTGGGGCTGAATATCCACCAACTCGCCGGTCTTGCGGTCGTAGCGCAGCGGGTGTCCGGTCTGCCACGACACGTAGACGACGTCGGGGTTGCCGGGCTCGATCGCAGTGGCATAGCCGTCGGCGCCGTAGGCGACGTACCAGTCCTGGTTGCGAATGCCGTGGACGTTCTTGGTGCGCGACGGGCCGGCCTGGGTGCCGTTGTCCTGGGTGCCGCCGATGACGTTGTAGAACGGCGTGTCGTCGTCCACCGCGAGCTTGTAGATCTGGGTCACCGGTAGGTTGGGCATGAACTTCCACGACGTGCCGTGGTCGAAGGTCTCGTAGAAGCCACCGTCGCAGCCGAGGAGGAGGTGTTCGGGGTCGTCGGGATCGAACGCGAGGGCATGGTTGTCGCTGTGCTTGTCGGTCTCGCCGAGAGGCCGAAACGTCTTGCCGCCGTCGTCGGTGTACTGCACGAAGACATCCATCTGGTACACCCGGTCGAAGCGGTGAGGCGAGGCGAAGATCTCCTGGTAGTAGTGCGGTCCGGTGCCGTCGCTCAGGTAGCCGTTGCGCTTCTCCCAGCTCTCGCCGCCGTTCGCGGAGCGGTAGAACCCCTGCTCCTCCTCGCTGGCCTCGATCGTGGCGTAGAGAACGTCGGGATCCTGCGGCGACACCGCGAGACCGATCTTGCCCATCTCGCCTTTCGGCAAACCGGTTACGAGCTTGCGCCAGTTCTTGCCACCGTCGGTGGACTTCCAGATTCCGGACTCGGGACCGCCGGCCAGCAGCGACCAGACGGTGCGCCGGCGCTGGTAGGCGGCGGCGTACAGAGCGTCGGGGTTGCGCGGGTCGGCCTCGAGGTCGGCGACCCCGGTGTCGGCGGAAATCGAGAGCGACGGACTCCAGGTCGCGCCGCCATCGGTGGTCTTGAACACTCCGCGCTCGCCGCCCGCGCTCCACAGCGGACCTTCCGCGGCGACCCACACCACGCGCGAGTCGCGCGGGTCGATGACGATCTTCGAGATGTGCTCGCTGTTCTCGAGGCCGAGGTTGCTCCAGGTCGCTCCGCCGTCGCTGCTCTTGTACACCCCGTCGCCGTAGCCGACGTGGCGGCCGCTGACGTTCTCGCCACTGCCCACCCAGATCACCTCGGGGTTGCTCGGGTCGATCGCCAGCGCACCGATCGAGTAGGAGCCTTGCTGGTCGAACAGCGGAGTCCAGGTGGTGCCGGCGTTGGTGGTCTTCCACACCCCGCCGGACCCCACCGCGACGTACCAGGTGTTTCGGCGGCGCGGGTGAATCGCGATGTCGGCGATCCGGCCCGACATCAATGCCGGTCCGATATTGCGCAGCTGGAGTCCGGCGAAGGCCTCGGACGTGGGGGCTGCGGGCTCCTGGGCGAGGGTCGGCAGCGCGACCGCGATCGCGCCGATCAGGAGCGCGAGGAATGTGGATTGAAGGAGCTCGGGTCTTCCGAGGATCGATGGGTGTGGCATCGTGGCGATCACTCCCAGTGGTAGAGCGCGTCGAGCTGATCGGTCAGACGCACGGTGTTGACCACCCACTCCCGGTCCGGTCGGTAGAGAGTGATCGACCAGACGACGGCGTGGCGCTCGTACTTGTCGAAGTAGAGGTAGCGTCGAAAAGAGCTGCCGAGGGTCTGTACTCCCGCCAGCTCGACGCCGAGCGGCTTTCCGAACCGCTCTTGAAGACTGGCGCGCTGGCCGCCGAGCTGGACCGTGAGAGCGTCGACGTCGCTCGATGGCACGGTCCAGTAGGGCTCGAGCGTGTCGAAGGCGGCTTCGATCTTTCCTTCTCCGATCAGAACCGCGAAGCGCGAAACCAGGGCGTCGACCATAGCGACGTCGGCAAGGGAGGCAGGTGCCCTCTCCGCCTGCGATGGCTCTTGCTCCCGCGCTGCCGCCGGCAGATTCGGAGCAGCCCCCAGCAAAACCACGAGAAGCGAGGTGGCCCATCGGCATTTGCATTCGAGGTGCTTCATGAGTTTCGTCATCCCCTGGAGTCCGGTTTCGGCGGCCTGCCTCCCGTCGCCCTGCAAGACTGCGGCTTCGCTCCGGGCCGGAAGGTGCGCCATTGTATTGGGGCTCGACTGTATTGGGGCTCGACTGTACTCGAGCGCGACCGACTGAGCGCCAAGAACTGCGTGCTACTCTGCCTGTCTTCCGATCAGCAAGAGCGGAGAGGTGGAGTTGATGCGAAGCGCACCTTGGGTTGCAGTCGTTCTTCTTGTCGCTTCCTGCGGCGGCGGAGAGCCGTCGTTGGACTCGAGCGCGACGGCCAACGTAGGCGCGAGCGTCGAGACGAAAAGCGGCCTGGTCGAGGGTGTCGCTGCCGACGCCGCTGGCGACGTCCTGGTGTTTCGCGGCGTTCCTTTCGCGCGGCCACCGCAGGGCGACCTGCGCTGGCGTCCACCCCAGCCTCCCGAGCCGTGGCAGGGGACGCGAGCCGCCACCGATTTCTCTCGGCCCTGCTGGCAGCCGATCACTCCCGAGACCTCGATCTACAGTCGAGGAGAGCTCGAGCGCAGCGAGGATTGTCTCTATCTCAATCTCTGGACCGCGGCCAAGACCCGCGGCGAGCGTTTGCCGGTGATGGTGTGGTTCCACGGCGGCAGCCACACCACCGGACACGCGAACTCTGCGGTCTTCGACGGCACGGCGCTGGCGCGCAAGGGTGTCGTTCTGGTGACCGCCAACTACCGCCTCGGCACCCTCGGTTTCCTCGCTCATCCGGCACTCAGCGCCGAGTCGCCTCATTCCTCGTCTGGCAACTACGGCATTTTCGACAAGATCGCGGCCCTGGAGTGGGTGAGAGACAACGCCCAGGCTTTCGGCGGCGATCCCGGCAACGTCACCATCTTCGGTCAGTCGGCCGGCTCGGCGAGCGTATGCACGCTGATGGCGAGTCCGGTGGCCCGCGGTCTCTTTCACAAGGTGATCGGACACTCGGGGAGCTGCCTGGCTCCACGCATGCTGCTCGCAGAGAAGGGCGGCGCGGGAGAGAGCTCGCCATCGGCGCACGAGCTTGGCATCAACCTCGCTGGAGCTCTCGGAGTCGACGGGACCGACGCCGCGGCCGCGGCCGCCTTGCGTGCGGTGGCGCCAGAGAAGATCCTGGAGGCCAGTCAGAACTCCGACACCCGCAGCCCCGGCATCATCGTTGACGGCTGGGTGGTGCCGCAGCAGATGGGCGAGATCTTCGCAGCCGGCGAGCACAACCATGTGCCGGTCATCGTCGGCTGGGCGTCCGACGAAGGCAAGGGTCTGTGGTCCCGCTTCCCGGAGCGCTCGCAGGAGGACTTCGAGCGCGAGATCCGCGATCGCTTCGGCGGGCGCGCAGAGGCGATCCTCGCTGCGTACGCGGACGAGAGCGCGGTGTCGACCAGGACCGCGTTGCAGTCGATCCAGTCAGACTTGGTCTTCGGCTTGGGGGCGCGAGGATGGGTCCAAGAGGTCGAGCGGGCGGGCAACGAAGCGTTTCTCTACTTCTTCACCCAGGCGCCGCCGGTCTACCTGCTCTATCTCCCCGACCGCCCGCCGCTCGAGGTGCCAGAGGGGCCGCGGGGCTACGGCGCCTTCCACTCCGGCGAGCTCGCCTACGCTTTCGCCAACCTCCACCTCGTCGGCCACGGCTGGAACGAGGACGACCGTGCCCTGTCCGCCGCGATGTCCCAGTACTGGGTCAACTTCGCGCGAACCGGCGATCCCAACGGTGAAGGGTTACCGGTCTGGCCGCGCTATCGGGCGAGCTCGGATGAGGCGATCGAGCTTGGCGCCGAGATCGGCGTTGTTGCCGGCGTGCGCAAGGAGAAGCTCGACCTGTTGGCTGCGGCTCGGCGCTGAGATCCGCCGGTGCTCTCCCGAGCCGACCCCTTAGGCTAGCAGCCCGTGGTGAAAGTCAGCACGCCCGCACGACAAGGCCTTTCCGCTCCGCCGGTGGCTGAGAAGCTTGCCAGTGGGCGGAGTCGCGCTTTTCGTCCTGCATCGGCTTCTCGCCACCGGCTACGCTGCAAGTCCT
>JAQBHE010000120.1:0-9568 GCA_032128015.1 Holophagae bacterium | reverse complement strand
GGTGCCCGAGCTGATCACCATCGATGCCGGACTCAAAGCCTTCGCCTACGAGCCCGACGCCAAGCCGCAGTTTCGCGACCTCGAAGGGCTGATCTACCACTACGGTGGCGACGAACACGGCATCGTCCAATTCACCGACGAGCGCCGGCCGCTGCGACTCGGCGACAAAGCCCAGCTGCTGGTCTCGCACTGCGATCCCACGGTCAACCTGTACGACGTCTACCACCCCTACCGCAACGGCCTGGTCCACGAGCTGTGGCCGGTCGCCGCCCGCGGACGCTCGCAGTGACGTTCGATCCAGTGAAGGTCGATCCAGTGAAGATCGATCCAGTGAAGGTCGACCGCGACTTGTTCGGCCGCGATGCGCCGATCAGCCGGCGCATCGTCATCGGTTCGTTCGCCGTCGCGGCGCTCGCCAGCTTGCGGCGCGCCGGTTTCGGCCAAGTGCAAGCCACCAGCGAGAGCGCCGAAGAGTGGGCCAACTGGTCGGGCTCGGTGCACTGGAAGCCGCGCCGCGTCGCCCGACCCTCGAGCGTCGACGAGGTTGTGCAAGCGGTGCGCGAAGCGACCGAGCACGGCGAGAGCCTGCGGGTGGCGGGCACCGGTCATTCCTTCGTGCCGCTGTGCGCGACGCCGGGAACCACCCTGCTGTTGAGCCAGCTCTCAGGCATCGAGTCGCTGGACCGCGAACGCCGGGAGGCGACCGTCCTCGCCGGCACCAAGCTCTACCAGCTGCACGGTCCGCTGCGCGAGGCCGGCCTCGCCATGGAGACGCTGCCCGACATCGATCGCCAGACCCTGGCGGGTGCGATCGCGACCGCCACCCACGGCACCGGCCGCGGGTTGCCCAGCCTGTCGGCGCTGGTCACCGGCCTGCGCCTGGTCGACGGCCGCGGCCGGGTCGTCGAATGCTCGCGAGATCAGCGTCCGGACCTGCTCGCGGCCGCGCAAGTCTCACTCGGCGCGCTGGGTGTCCTGACCCACGTTCGCCTGCGGCTGGTGCCGGCGTTTCGCCTCCACGAGCGCACCTGGATCGCACCCTTCGACGAGTGTCGTCAGGAGCTCGCGCAGCGAGCCGCCAACCATCGTCACTTCGAGTTCTTCTGGGTATCGGATCGCGATGCCTGTTTGATGAAGACCCTCGACACCACCACCGAGACCGAGAATCGCGAGCACTTCGAGGACCCCGACCAGCTGGTCGGCGAGCGCGTCGGCGACAGCGGTGCGATCTTCCCCTCGCTGCGCAACCGCCGCTTCAACGAGATCGAGTACTCGCTCGCCGAAGACCAGGGCCCGGATTGTCTGGTCGAGCTGCGCGAGCTGATGCTCACCAAGCATCGCGAGGTGACCTGGCCGATCGAGTACCGCACGGTCGCCGCCGAAGATGCCTGGCTGAGCCAGATGCACGGTCGTCCGTCGGTCACCATCTCGCTCCATCAGGCCGCCCAACTCGACCATGAGCCGCTGTTCCAAGATGCCGAGGCGATCTTCCGCAACCACGGCGGCCGACCGCACTGGGGGAAGATCCACACCCTCGAGGCAGCCGCTCTCGCTCCTCTCTACCCGCGGTGGAGCGAGTTTTCGCGGGTTCGTCAGGAGCTCGACCCGCAGGGTCGGTTCCTGACCCCCTACCTTCGACGCCTGCTGGTCTGAGGTCCGCGGTCGCGCGGCGACTCGCGCCTGCAAACGGTCGTCACGAGACCGCGGCCGCGCTGGGATGCGTCGGGCGCGTCGATCCTGCTCGGTGCTACACTGATGTTACACCGGAATTTCAGCAGGAGGCAGTCTGTGCCAACCAGCAAGAGGCGACTCAACATCACCGTCGACGACGAGACCTACGACGTTCTGGAGAAGCTGTCGGCGAAGCGCCGGCAGTCGGTATCTGGGGTGGGGCTGAGCCTGATCGAAGAGGCTTTGGAGTATCAGGAAGACCTGCACTTCTCGCGGGTCGCAGACGAGCGCCTGGAAGGGAAGGAGAATCGAATCGCCCACGACGAGGCGTGGGGGTGACCACCTACCGGATCGAGTACCTCGAAAGTGTGATGCGGGACGACATCCCCGCTCTGTCCGAGAGCTCGAGGCGCCGCATCCGAATTGCGATCGAACGCAAGCTAGCCTCCAGCCCGGTCGAGTTCGGGAAGCCGTTGCGCTACAGCTTCAAGGGGGCACGCCGCCTCCGGGTGGGCGATCACCGCGTGATCTACCGGATCGAACCGCCGGATGTCGTACTCGTCGTGAAGATCGGGCATCGGCGGGACGTCTACGAGGGGTGAAACGACGAGGAACGCTTCTCGCTCGGCTGCTGACGCACATCCCGCGGCCCACCGCATCGAGTCTCAAGAGATGCAGCGAATGTACGACAGTCAAGCGGACTGTGAGGCATCGAAATCCGTCTGGCGCCGATAGATCCAGTACCACTGGTCTGGCGCCTTTAGAACCTCGACTTCGAGAGCCGCTGCGATCCGTCGCGCCAGCGCCTCCCCATCCTCGGCGGCCGAGGCGTCCAGCCGACGGAACGAGACCTTCGAGCGGCCGTCCTCGGCCCGGATCGACGAAGCGACGAACACGGCCGAGCAAAAACGATGAGCGAGCAACGCCGGACCCACCGGCATCATCATGCCCTGGCCCACAAACGGCACGAGAATGCGCCTCCCACTACTGCTGCGGTCCATCATCACTGCGAGGATTCTGCCTCGCGGCAGGGCCCTCGCTACGGCGATGGAAGAGCCCCGCTCGTTCCGCATCAGGGTTCTGACACGCAGTCTCGCCCGCATCGCGACGATGCGCTCCTCGAAGCCATTCGCACGCAGGCGCCTTGCCACGGTCTCCACCGGGGCCACCAACCCCATCGCGGCACCACAGAGCTCCCAGTTCCCCAGGTGGGCGTGAGCGACCAGCACACCCTTGCCTTCGGCGTGGGCTCGCTTCAGCTCGTCGAGCCCCTCGATCTCGAACTTGTCGAAGATCTCCTCGGGCGACCGCGCGGTGCACCAGAGCATCTCCAGAAGACTGCCGCCGAGGACGCGAGCCGTCCGTGACACCGAGGGCGGTCGCACGCCGGCGAGCTCGAGGTTGTAGATCGCGCGGTCCCGCTTCCGGCGCGGCAGCATCCACGCAGCAAAGCGGGCGCTACCCCCGATGGCGATCGCCCAGCTCCACGGCAGGAGGCCCACGAGGCCGCCGACCATGAAACCAAGCGACGGGCCCATGCCCGAGCGCTCGGGGCCGCCCTCCTCGACCAGGGCAGGTCGACTCGGGTCGACTTCCGGGGTTTCCACCATGGGCGAAGTCTACGCTCGTCGAGGGGGTGGGCGATGTGACAGAGCTGTGGGGCGTCGCTGCGGCGACGCCGATGCCGAGGTTACGGCCAGGGTTTCTTCCGGTGCAGGCGATGTGATCGTGGCGGGTGGTACGGGAGCCAGGCGCGCCGGGAGCAAGCGCGGGAGCGGCCGGGGCACTCAGGCCAGGCGTCGCAAATCCACCAGCGGTGGCCAGTGAGTGGGGTCGGCTGGAGGCCGGTCAGCGGGTCTCTCGCCCGGCTGGCCGCGGCGCGGCCTGCTGGCGACCTCTCGATGGGCGCGGCCCGTCGGGCGGTGCCTGAACGGATCACCGCCGACGTCGGCCTCCAGGCTTTCGACTACAGTGCTGACGCCAAGTCGCAGTTTCGGGACGCTCGACGGGCTGAACTACCACCACGGCCACGACGAGCACGGCATCTTCAGTTCATCACCGGCAACAGACGAACCGACCATCGGAGCCGAACCCGTCGACCTGGTCGAGTCGGATTCAGCTGCCGACCTGTCCAGAACGAGGCTCAGTGATTGACCGCCAATGACCCCGCCGCCGCCGACCCCCTATCGAAGGGCGTAGCTGCGGCCGACTCGAGCTCCGGCGTTACCGCGCCTGCGGCGGCCAGTACCGCGACAGACCGGCTTGCCGACGCTGCCGCGACCGAAGCGGCCCTGGCGATCGCCGACGCCACCGACGAACCATCCGCTCTGTTCGTGCCGGACGAAAGCGAGCCGGGGGTGCTGCACACGCGCCTCGACCTGCCCAGCGCTTCGCTGTTGGTGATCGCGGCGCTGTTCAGCCTGGTCGTGCTGAAGCTCGCGAGCGCGGTGTTCGTGCCGTTGGTGCTGGGGCTGATGTTCAGCTATTCGCTGACCCCGCTGGTCAACCGCATCGTCCGGCTCCGCATCCCCCGTGCTCTGGCGGCGGCGGTGCTGCTCCTCGGCATCCTGGGCGGCGCCGGCTCGATCGCCTATTCGCTCAGCGACGACGCGGTGTCGCTGATCGAAACCCTTCCTGACGCGGCGCAGAAGCTGCGCAAGGGCCTCAAAATCCGGCGCAACCAGCAAGAGGCCACCGGCCCGATCGACCGAGTGCAGGAGGCAGCCACCGAGCTCGAGGCTGCCGTCGAAGATAGCGCCACCAGCAGCCCGGCACCGAGTCGCGGCGTGTCCAAGGTGCAGATCGAGAAACCCAAGTTCAATGTCAACGACTACCTCTGGCCTAGCGCGCTCGGCGCGGCTGTGGGCGCAGGGAAGGCCACTCTAGTCCTCTTCATAACCTTCTTTCTACTGGCTTCGGGCGATACCTTCCGGCGCAAGATGGCGAAGCTCGCCGGTCCGACTCTGGCCCAGAAACAACTCACGCTGCAGGCGCTCGACGAGATCGATCTGCAGATCCAGCGCTACCTCCTGGTGCAGATGCTCACCAGCGCGCTCGTGGGCGTGGCAACCTGGCTGACGTTCTTGTGGATCGGCGTCGAGCACGCAGCGGTGTGGGGCATCGCGGCCTTTGCGCTCAACTTCATCCCGTACTTCGGGAGCATTGTCTTCAGCGGGGCTTCGGCGCTGATGGGCTTCGTTCAGTTCGGCACCTTCGAGATGGCACTGCTCATCGGCGGGCTCGCGATGTTGATCAGCGGCATCGAGGGCCAGGTCCTCACGCCGTGGCTGACCGGTCGGGCCAGCCGCATGAACCCGGTCGCGGTGTTTGTCGGGGTGCTCGCCTGGGGCTGGCTATGGGGCGTCTGGGGCCTGTTCCTGGGCGTGCCGGTCCTGATGGCGATCAAGGTGGTCTGCGACCGGGTCGACAAGCTCAAGGCGGTGGGTGAACTGCTCGGCGAATGAGCGTCTAACAGACCACGATGCCAACGTCCGCGGGACGGCAAGGTATCGGGTAGTGGCTCAGAGCCACTACCAGGCATGCCGGGAAGAAGTCCGCCGGTTATCATCGCGCACCATGATCAAAATCCTGGGTCGACGTACTTCGGGCAACGTGATGCCGGTTTTGTGGGCGCTCGACGAGTTGGGTGTCGAGCACGAACAGCTCGACCTCGGCGGGCCGTTCGGCGGCAACGATCAGCCGGAGTATCTGGAGAAGAATCCCAACGGCCTGGTGCCGACCCTCGAGGACGACGGCTTCGTGCTCTGGGAATCGAACGCGATCCTGCGCTACGTTTGCTCCCGGCACGGTATCGGCACGCTGTGCCCGGCCGATCCGCGGCAAAGGGCGCTTGCCGAGCAGTGGATGGACTGGAAACAGACGACCGTGATGCCGATGATGGGTCCGATCTTCGTGGGCCTGGTGCGCACGCTGGAGGCGGATCGCAACATGGCACGCATCCAACGTGCGATCGAGAGCGGCTGGGAGGTCTGGGGCCTCCTCGATCGCCATCTCCGTGGACGCGACTATCTCTTGGGGAGCTCGCTCTCGATGGCCGACATACCTCTCGGCCCACAGATCCATCGCTGGTGCGAGCTGGTCGCGGACCGTCCTCCGATGGACCATCTCGAGGCCTGGTACCGGCGTCTGCGCGAGCGGCCAGCGTTTCGAGCTCATTGCATGAACAAGATCGTGTAGACCGCGTCCTTAAGCGGCGCGAGCCGGAAAACTTCTTGTCGTCGCCTCTAAGGAGGGGTCATGCAGTTCGAGTCCACGCTGGTGCCCGGTCGAAAGGTGCCCTACACCACCTGGACTTTCGTCGAGCTGCCTCCCGAGCTCCCGGACGAGTGGGGCACCCCGCCCTTCGCATTGCGCGGCACCCTGGCCGGCGTGCCGTTCCGCGGGACGGCGAGCCGAGGAGAGGGCGTGGTTCGCATGCCGGTCCCGCTCGCGCTCCGGGGACAGGCGGGTGTGGGGTGCGGGGACCGCGTCATGGTCCTCGTCGAGATCGACCCCGAGCCACGCCCCGTTGACGTGCCCGACGAGCTGCGAGCCGTCCTGGCGGGCGATGCCGAGGCGGCCGCCTTGTTCGAGGACCTGCCCCCGGCCCATCGGCGCGCCTGGGCGCAGCACGTCGCCGAAGCGAAGCGCCCGGAGACGCGCGACCGCCGCGCGCGCAAGGCGCTAGACGGAATCCGCGCGCGCGCGTTCCCCCGCTAGCAACCCGTGAGTCCCCGCGCGGGCAGCGTGGATTGAAACCCTGGCCGGTGCCGCGGCTACCACCACGACTACTTCCCTCATCCCGTCCTTCCATCCAATACTTCAAAGCGCTTCGAGAAACTCCTGGCGATGAGCCGGGCTTCGGCAACCCCGCAGAAGTGAGCTCCCGGTGATTCCACTCTCCATCCTCGACCTCTCGCCCATCACCGAGGGCAAGACGGCGTCGGACGCGCTACGCAACACGCTCGACCTCGCCCGTCACGCCGAGCACTGGGGATATCGGCGCTTCTGGCTGGCCGAGCACCACAACATGAGCGGCATCGCGAGCGCCGCCACGGCGGTGGTCATCGCCCACGTCGCGGCCGGCACCCGGGCGATCCGCGTCGGCGCCGGTGGGGTCATGCTGCCCAACCACGCGCCACTGGTGATCGCCGAGCAGTTCGGCACCCTCGAGGCGCTTCACCCCGGCCGCATCGACCTCGGCATCGGCCGGGCCCCCGGCACCGACCCGTACACCGCGTACGCGCTGCGCCGCAACCTCGCCGGCGACGTCGACCAGTTCCCACAAGACGTCGTCGAGCTGCGCGACTACTTCCGCGATCCCGAGCCGGGCCAGAGAGTGCGGGCGGTGCCGGGCGCGGGTCTCCGGGTGCCGATCTGGATCCTCGGCTCGAGTCTCTACGGGGCGCAGCTCGCCGCCGCGCTCGGTCTGCCCTACGCCTTCGCCTCCCACTTCGCGCCCCGCGACATGATGCAGGCGATCGCGATCTATCGCGCCGGCTTCGAGCCCTCGGACCAGCTCGCCGCGCCCTACGTGATGCTCGGCTTCAACGTCTGCGCTGCTCCGACCGACGACGAGGCGCGCCTGCTGCGGACCTCGGCCGTCCAGTCGTTCGTGCGACTCCGGCGCGGCACTCCCGGCCAGCTGCCGCCCCCGGTCGAGGGCTTCGAGGCCACGCTCTCGCCAGCCGAGCTCCAGATGCTCGTCGAGGTAGCGTCCTGCTCGGCGGTGGGCTCGCCCGAGACCGTGCGCCGCGGCCTCGAGGCGTTCGCCTCGAGGACCCGCGCCGACGAGCTGATGGTCGTGTCACACATCTACGACCATGCGGCGCGCCTGCGCTCCTTCGAGATCACGGCAGAGATCGCTCGAACGGCCTGAGGCAAGCGGTCGGAGACCGCGCTTCGAGGTCCGCGGACCAGAATCGCCGAACATCTCGAGCCTCACTACCGGCGCCTACCTGGGTCGAGCCACGACCTCGCCGAAAGCCGGCGGGGCGCGGCGCGGCGATCCACTCAGCCGTAGGATGATCTCATGCCGAGGCTCGGCGACCGTCTGCGACTGGGTCCTCCCGCCATGCCTCTGGCACCTCGCGCAATTCCTGGTCGCAGAACAGCCGCTCTACCTTCGGCGTTTTCTCGAAGAGGAGGTCCGAAATGAGCCCGGCCCTACTGCTGACCTTGCTCTGGGCGCTGTTCGCCCTCACCCACATCGTGCCGACCTCGGCCGGTTTGCGTCCCAAGCTGGTCGCCCGAATCGGGACCGGACCCTATCTCGGTCTGTACTCGCTGGTTTCTCTGACGATCTTCGTCCCGTTGGTCACTGTCTACGTGTACCACTTGCACGAAGGCCCACAGCTGTGGACGGTCGCCCAAGTCCCCGGGGTACGCGAGATGGCCCTGGCGCTGGCGGGACTGGGCTTCACCGTGATGATCGCTTCGTTCTTCCAGAAGAACCCACTGGTCATCGGCATCGCCTCGGCGCCGCACCCATCCGGACTCACCCGGATCACTCGCCACCCGATGTTCCTGCCAGCGGTGCCGATCGCCATGGGACACCTGTTGCTCCACGGTTGGCTGACGGATGTAGTGTTCTTCTCGGGGTTGGGGCTCTACGCGATCGCCGGATGCCTCCACCAGGACCACCGCAAGCGCCTGGCGGAGGGCGAAAAGCTCGCGGGCTTCTTCACCGAAAGCTCCTTCTTGCCGTTCGCAGCCATTCTCGCTGGTCGCGGTCGCCTGGTGCTCACCGAGCTGCCGTGGCTGGGACTCGTGATCGGAGCAGCGGCCGCCTTCGGCTTCTACCGTCTCCATCCGGTGATGTTCGGGTAGCCGACCCGCAGCACCGCTCGAGAGATCCCGAACAGAGATCCCGCTTGCAGCGTCTGGAGGTGCAAATGGTCGGCCCGCTCATCGCAGACCTGCGACACGCCGTGCGCCGGTTGCGCCGGCATCCCGGGTACGCCGCGCTCGTCGTCTCGACCCTGGCCCTGGGCATCGGCGCCACGACGGTGCTCGCCAGCGTGATCTACGGCGTGCTGCTGCGCCCGCTGCCGTGGCCGCATGCCGAGCACCTGGTTCGCCTCGCCGAGACCCGCGAGGGCGCGACGCGGGAGTGGCCGCTCACCCTCAGCAACGGCACCTACCTGGCTTGGGCCGAGGAGCCATCGACGATCGAAGGAATCGCCGCCTGGCAGCAAGACACCGTGACCTTGAGTGGTGGCGACCAGGCCGAACGCGTCCGCCTCTCCTCGACCACCGCCAGTCTGTTTCCGTTGCTCGAGGCGCGGGCCCTCCTCGGCGATGTCTTCTCGGTGGACGACGAGCACGCTGGTGAGGTCGTCGTGCTCTCTCACGGACTGTGGCGCCAGCGCTTCGGTAGCGACGCCGGCGTCTTAGGAAGAGTGGTCGAGCTCGACGGTCAGGCCCATCGAGTGGTCGGCGTCATGCCGCCCGGGTTCGCATTTCCCGATCGCGAGACCCGCGCCTGGACCCCGTTGTCGGTACCGCCGGTGGTCGCAGAAGACGGCGAGTCGCGCTCGATTGCCATCGTCAACGCGATGGCCCGCCTGCGACCCGGAGTGAGTCCCGAGCAGGCGGCGGCCGAGGCCACTGCGCGCGGGCGCGGCGCACCGGACCCCGGCATGGTGGCCGGCGCGATGTTCGGCAGCAACGGTCCGGTTCGAGTCAGCGCGAGTCTCGTCCTCGAGGCGCTGACCGCCGAGGTTCGCCCGGCCCTGCTGCTGCTGCTCGCAGCCGTTGGGTTGCTGCTGGTCACCGCCACCGCGAACGTCGCGAGCCTCCAGCTCGCTCGCGCCGCGAGCCGCCGGCGCGAGCTCGCGATCCGGACCAGCCTCGGCGCCGGCAAAACCGAACTCTCGCGCCTGTTGCTCGCCGAGAG
>JAQBHE010000119.1:0-10627 GCA_032128015.1 Holophagae bacterium | reverse complement strand
GACGCATCGTTTGTCGACCAGCCTGCCGCCTGCACGTCGGCTCGCGGGCAATCCGAGTCGCTCGACTCAGCGATCGTGCTCTACCGAGGCGCCTGCCCGCACCGGCGATGCGGTCCGCAGGCAGGTCGCTGCGTCGCATCGCGTTGCTCGCGAGGTTCGGGATGATCGCGTCGAGATGGATGGCCGTTGCTGATCCCGGCGCTCTTCGCCCTACACCCTCAACCAAGAACTTCACCCAGAAATCCCCGCATCGTCGCCCACGACCTCCGATCTGCGTCTGCGTCGAAGAGCGCACTTCCGGGGGTATTCGCACCAGGGTTGGTGAACGCGTGGTAGGCGCCGCCGTAGTTTAGGATCTGCCAGTCGGCGGATGCCGCGTTGAGCTCGTCTTCGAGAGCGACGAGCTGTTGGCGCGGCACCCACGGGTCTTTGGCGCCGTTGAGCACCAGGACCTTGGCCGAGATCGAACGGCCGGCGGTGTTTCCCGGCGGGCCGACCAGGCCGTGGAAGGAAACCACTCCGCGGACGTCGGAGCCGGAGCGCGCGAGGTCGAGGACGCACAGACCGCCGAAGCAGTAGCCGATTGCCGCAATCCGCTCGCCATCGACGCCGTCGAGCGAGCGCGCTGCCTCGACCGCGAGCGCCATCCTCCGCTGGAGCTTCGGTCGGTCGTCGAGGAACACCTGCATCCGCTGCTGGTTCTTGGCGGGGTCGCTGCTGGCCGCCCCTTCACCGTACATGTCGAGGGCGAAGCCGACGTAGCCGAGTGCGGCGAGAGCCTCGGCCTTCTGGCACTCGAACGCGGCGCGGCCGCCCCAAGCGTGCGCGACCAGCACCACGGGCTGCGCTGTGCGCTCATTAGAGTCGCGGGCGACGTAGGCCTCGAGCCGGGTGTCGCCGTCGAAGTAGTCGAAGGTGCGAGTTTCGATCGTCATGCTGCCTCCCGAGAGTTGTCGAGCGCTCCTGCTTTCAGAACTTTGTACACCCCGATGGTCAGCAGCGGTAGGCCGAGGAGCACGATGAAGCCCCACGCCAGGCGGCTGTAGCCTTCGGCGACCAAAGCGATGATGCCGAAGCGGGCGAGCAGGGTGGCAATCGCGAGCACTGCCACCGACACCCACATTTTCTGTTGCTGGGTCATCGGTGAGGTCGGGCGAATGGCTCGTGGGAGGTCGTCCAGGTTCTTGTCGAAACGGTCGACCAGGGCGTGGATCGATGCGATCGCGGTCTCGAGCAGGGTCCAACCGGCGATGAAGCCGAACAGCGCCACCCACAGCCGGCCGCCGCTGGCGGCGGCGAGCATCGCCAACCACGGGATCTCCGCTTCGAAGATCTCGGGGTTCGGGTAGAAGCGGACCAGGCACAGGAAGGTGAGGATCAGCGGGATCGTCATCATCGCTCCCGCGGCCAGTCCGGAGAGCACGGTGTCGCGCCGACTGGTTTGGCGATGCAGACAAAACAGGCCGGCCGGATAAACCGACAGGTTGTAGCCGATGTAGATCAGGCCGGACACCACGACCCCATCCCACGCCGGATCGGGAGCCGACGTGGCGCTCGCTGCGGCGGCCCCGGGGAGCGGCGCTAGCAGCACGAAGGTCGAGAACGAGGCGTAGCCGATGTAGAGAAAGACGCTACCGATGACCTTGAAGTGCTCCATCACCGTGGCGCCGCGCCACGCCAGCACCGCCACCACCACGAACGCGATCACCAGGCCGAGCCAGGTCGGAATGCCGAGGGTCTGGCGCAGGATGCTGCTCATCGCCGCCGACATCACCGCGATCACCAGCAGCATCATGGTCACCGCCAACAGGTCGAACAGCGGCCACAGCGGACCGATCAGCTCGCGGATCCACTTCTTGTAGTCGTACGCTCGAGACACCCGCGCGAGCTCGAAGGCGAGGACCGAGAGCAAGGTGAACCCGGTGAGGATGATGGCGACCGCTACCCAGCCGCGCTCACCGAAGCGGCCGGCGTACTGCGCGACCTCGCGGCCGGTGGCGTAGCCGCCGCCCATGATCACCGACTGCAGGACAATGGCCGGCAGGAAGATCGCCTCGAAGATGCGCTTGTTCACCGATGGTTCCTCGGCGGCGGAAGGGATCGAATGGCCGGGTGGCCGTGTCGCGGGTCTTTGGGAGCCGGCGGCGACTATAGTGCACCGACGCTCGAACGAAGATCCTGAGGCTGGAAGCGGTGGCAGGAGTGGCAGCAGGGACAGCAACCACACGGTCGGCTCCCAAGGCGTTGGTCACCGGAGTCACCTCGGGAATCGGCGCGGCGGTCGCCGCGCGGCTGGTCGCTCTCGGCTATCGAGTGGTCGGGGTCGCTCGTTCGGCTCGTGCGGGCGATCGTGTTCCCTACCTGCCCGTGACGCTCGACCTTGCCGACCTCGATGCGCTGCCGGAGCGCCTCGAGTCGCTTGCTCGCGAGCACGCCGACACCGAGCTGCTCGTGCTCGCCGCCGGCCGCGGCGAGCTGGGGTCGCTCGAAGAGCTTTCGTACGCCGGGATCCGGTCCCTGGTCGAGCTCAATCTGATTGCACAGGTTTTTCTGTGCCGGGCCTTCGTGCCGGGGATGAAGCGCCGGGGAGGCGGCCAGGTGGTGATCATCGGCTCGGAGGCGGCGCTCCAGGGTCGGCGTAGCGGCACGGCTTACTGCGCCAGCAAGTTCGGCCTGCGCGGCTTCGCTCAGGCGCTGCGCGACGAGGGCGCCAAGAGCGGCCTGCGGGTGACCATGATCCACCCCGGGATGGTCCAGACGCCGTTCTTCGACGCTCTCGACATCGAGCCGGGCCCCGATCCCGAGCACTCGCTGGTCGCCGAGGATGTCGCCGAGGCGGTGGTGTTGGCGGTCCAGGCGCGGCCGACTGCGGTGATCGACGAGATTGTGCTGTCGCCGCTCACCCGGGTGGTGCGCAAGAAGGAGCGAGGGGCGAAGGCTGTGATGCAGCGAGGAAAGGATGGAGGGCGCGATGACGGCGGGCGCTGACCGACGAGCGTGGGGCGGCTGGGGACGAGTATTCGCAGTGCTCTCGTTGGGCGCGACGGGCCTCGGTGCGGTCGTGTTCGCGGGCAACAGCGAGCCGGCACCTCGGGGTGCGGTGCAGGCACCAGCGGCAGCTGAGCTGGCGGCGCCCGCGGCCGTGGCGCCCGTGGCGCCCGTGGCGCCCGATCTTGCGACTCGATCCGGTGACGATTGGCCGACGTTCCTCGGCGCCGGTCGCGACGCGCGGTCTCGCGAGGTGGGCGTGCGCTGGCCCGCTGGCGGTCCGCCGATCCTCTGGCATCGCGAGATCGGCGACGGCTACAGCGCTCCGACCGTGGTACGCGGCCGCCTGTTCCACTTCGACCGCCACGGCGACCGCGCCCGACTCACCGCGCTGCGTGCCGAGACCGGAGAGGAGCTGTGGCGGTCGGAGTACGAGACCCACTACGAGGACTCGTTCCAGTACAGCGGCGGTCCGCGAGCGTCACCGGTGGTCGACGGGAATCGGGTCTATGTCTTCGGAGTCGACGGTCGGTTGCGTTGCCACGCGGTGCTCGACGGCGCGGTGTTGTGGGAGCACGACACCCAGAAAAAGTACGGCGTGGTCCAAAACTTCTTCGGGATCGCGGCCACACCGCTGGTGTGGAACGACCTTCTGATCGTGGCGATCGGCGGCAGTCCGCCGGGGCAGTGGGACATCCACGCCGGCAAGGTGAAGGCGGGCGACAGCGGCATCGTCGCCTTCGACAAGGCCACCGGCCGCGAACGCTACCGGACGTTGGGTGAGCTCGCGAGCTACAGCAGCCCAGTGGTGCGCACCCTCGATGGGCGGGCTACCGCGTTGTGGCTCGGTCGCAGCGGTCTGTGGGCATTCGATCCGGATACCGGGGCGCTCTTGGCGAGCTTTCCGTTTCGCGCCGACAAGGTGTACAGCGTCAACGCCGCGAACCCGGTGACCGTGGGCAACGAGATCTTTGTCTCGGAGGCGTACGAGCTCGGCGGCGCCCTGCTGCGTTACCGCGGTGGCGAGGTCGGAGCCGCGGATGTTGGCGGCGCCGAGATCGAGGTGATTTGGCGCGACCCCCGGCGTCGAGGTCAGGTGATGGCCAACCACTGGAACACCGCGGTTCACCACGACGGCCATCTCTACGGGTCGAGCGGCGAGACCAGCGGCGAAGCGGCTCTCAACTGCGTCGACTGGCGCACCGGCAAGGTGGCGTGGAGCAAGCCGGGCCTGCGGCGCTCGACCCTGCTCTACGTCGACGGCCGCTTCGTGGTGCTCAGCGAGTACGGCGAGGTGCGTCTGATCGAAGCGTCGCCGGCCGCTTATCGCGAAGTGGGAACCGCGGCGCCGACCGCCGTGGTCGACGGCCAGAGTCGACCGCTGTTGCGGTTCCCGGCCTGGAACCCGCCGATTCTCGCCCGCGGCGTTCTCTATTTGCGCGGGGTCGACCAGATGGTCGCGATGGAGCTGATTCCACAGCGGGCTCCGTAACGGTGCTGGCGCGACCCTCCGACTGCAGCGCTCTGAGGGTAGCGCACGACAGTGGGCGGCCGACGATTGCGCAAACACCGTCGATTGTCCCGGTGCTGTTGAGGAAGACAAGACAGCCAGCGCTCGACGGAAGAGGCGGCAGTTCCGACGTGCTGGATGCAGCCAGCCTCACTCCATTCGGCCGCCCAAGGTCGGCCGCTACCCCCGGAAGGAGCTCGGTGCATGACCGTTCGCTGCCAATCCGCTCGGAGGGCAATACTCCTCAGAACGGAGCGGCGGAGCCAAGACGCCCAGCGCTCGGTCGGCGTGACGACGATCTCCGATGTACTGGAGGCACCCGGCTTCCCTCCATTCGGCCGAGCAGTCGGCCGGTACTTCGGAAAGGACAAGAGTTGTGGTGCCCTACCGTTACCGACGGCTACTCCGCCGCCAGCGCTTCACCCAGAATCCCGACCGCGCGATCGATCTCGCCCTCGGTGACCACCAGCGGTGGGGCCATGCGGATGGTGTCGGGGCGCACCGCGTTGACCAGCAGGCCGCGCTCGAAGCAGCGCTCGACGACCTTGGGGGCGGGCAACGCCGGGTCGAGCGCGACCGCCAGGAGCAGGCCCTTGCCGCGGACGCTGATCGCGGCGCCCCGTGAGCTCTGGACCAGGGCTTCGAGTCGCTGCTGGAGCACGCGCCCCATCGCCGTTGCATTCTGGAGCACGCCATCCTCGGTGAGCGCCTTCTGGACCGCGATCACCGCCGCCATCGCCAGCGGATTGCCTCCGAAGGTGGTGCCGTGCTCGCCGGGTTGGAGGTTCGCGGCCTCTTCTTGGGCGAGCACCGCGCCCACCGCGACGCCGCCGCCGAGGCCCTTGGCAAGCGCGATCGCATGGGGCGTTACCCCGTAGTGCTCGAAGGCGAACATCAGGCCGGTGCGACCGATGCCGGTCTGGACTTCGTCGAGCAGGAACAGCAGGTCGTGCTTGCGACACAGGCGCTCGGCGCCTTGCAGGTACTCGGTGGTAGCCGGGTACACGCCGCCCTCGCCCTGAATCGGCTCGAGCAGTACCGCGCAGGTGCGCTCGCCGATCGCCGCCTCGAGCGCGCCGAGGTCGTTGAAGGGGACGAAGCGGAAACCCTCCGGCAGAGGCGCGAAGCCGCGGTGGTATGCGGGGTTGCCGGTGGCGGCCAGCGCCCCCAGGGTGCGGCCGTGAAAGCTGTTGTCGGCGACTACGATCTCGTAGCGACCACTTGCCGAGCCACGCTTGCGCGCGATCTTGATCAGCGCCTCGTTGGCCTCGGCGCCGCTGTTGCAGAAGAAAGCGCGCTGGAAGGCGCCGCCGCTCGCTTGGACCAGCCGGCGTGCCGCTTCGGCCTGCTCGGGGATCCAGTAGAGGTTCGAGACGTGGAGCAAGCGCGCCGCCTGGTCGGCGATCGCCGCAGCCAGACGCGGATCGGCGTGGCCGAGCGAGCAGACCGCGATTCCGGCGACGAAGTCGAGATACTCCTTGCCGGCGGTGCTCCATAGCCGGCAGCCCGAGCCGCGCTCAAACGCCACTGGCGCCCGGCGGTAGTTCGAGAACAAGTAGGCGCCGAGAGCGTCGGGGTCGAACGCTGCCGAGGCTTCGGCAGCGGTCATCGTGGTCTCTTTCGTGGGCGCGCTGGGCATGGCTGGTCTCCGGTACGTGCGGTTGTGGGGCTTGGTTCTCAGGCCGGCGACCCGACGAAGGGCTGGGAAGCGTAGCTGCCGCCGGTGATCATGGTGCCGATGCCGGTGCCGGTGAACAGTTCGAGGAGCAGGGCGCGCGGCGTCGCGGCGCTGATGATGTGGGCGCTCGGCACTCCCCGCTCGACCGCGGTCAGGCACGCTTCGAGCTTCGGGATCATCCCGCTCGACACCACGCCGTCGGCGAGCAGGCGCAAAGCGCCGTTGGGCTCGAGCTGCGACACCAGGTTCTTGTCGCGGTCGAGGATGCCGGGGACGTCGGTGATCAGCAGGAACTTCGCGGCGCTGAGCGCCACCGCCAGTGCCGCGGCAGCGGTGTCGGCGTTGACGTTGTAGGTCTCGCCCCCAGGACCGTCGCCGAGCGAAGCGATCACCGGCACGTAGCCGGCTTCGAGCAACAGGTCGAGGAGCTCGGTCTCGACCCGGCGCACCTGGCCGACGTAGCCGAGTTCGGAGCGCGGGTGGGGAGTCACCTGCAGGATGCTGCCGTCCTTGCCCGACAGGCCGGCAGCTTTGGCGCCGGCCTTGTGGAGCTCGCCCACCAGGCGCTTGTTGATGTGACCGGCCAGCACCATCTCGACCGCTTTCATGGTCGGCTTGTCGGTGACCCGCAGGCCGTCAACGAAGCGCGCCGGCAAGTCGAGCTTCTCGAGCAGCTCGGTGATTTCTGGGCCGCCGCCGTGGACCAACACCGGCTTTACCCCGGCGCTGTTGAGCAGCGCGATGTCGGCGATCAGGGTGCCGACCGAGCCCTCGGCCATCGCCCGGCCGCCGAACTTGACGACCACCCGCTTGCCGCGCCACGCCGCCACGTACTGGAGCGCTTCGGCGAGGCCGGCGCCCGGGCTCGGGGTGGTTGCCTGTTTCGTGCTGTCGGTCATCTGAGATCATTCTCCGGGCGCGGCCTGTAAGGGTAGTCGGGTCGGAACGCTCAGGTCAGGTAGAGGCCGTTGATGCGGACGTACTCTTCGGTGAGGTCGCAGGTCCAGACTTCGGCGGCGCCCTCGGCGATTCCCAGGTCGATGGCGAGGATGACCTCCGCGCGGGTCATCTCGGCGCGCAGACGCTCGGGGTCGAGGTCGGTGCCGAGACCGCGGTTGACGACCTCGAGATCGCCGACGCGGACACCGATCCGGTCCTCGATGACTTCGGCGCCGGCGCGCCCGACCGCCATCAGGAAGCGTCCCCAGTTCGGCTCGCCGGCGCAGAACGCGGTCTTGACCAGGGGCGACTCGGCGACCGTGCGCGCCACCCGGCGCGCCTGGGCCGTGTCGCGGGCGCCGCGGACGCGGACCGCGATCACCCGCTGAGCGCCCTCGCCGTCGCGCGCGATGGCGAGCGCGAGTCTTCGAGCAACCCAGGTCAGGCCGGTGACGAAACGGCGATAGTCCTGGTTGTCGGCAACGTCGAGTCCTGAGGCGCCACTGGCCAGCGCGAGAATGGTGTCGTTGGTGCTGGTGTCGCCGTCGACCGTGACGCAGTTCAGGCTGTGGTCGACCGCGAGGCGCAGCGCCTCGGCGAGGCGGGCGGCGTCGATTCTGGCGTCGGTCGAGAGGAACGCCAGAGCGGTGGCGTGCGAGATCGCCGGCAGCTCGAGGTCGGGAGCGATCATCCCCGATCCTTTCGCCATGCCGCCGATTGTCACCTCGCCGCCGGCGAGATGGATCCGCGCCGCCGCGGTCTTCTTGCCGGTGTCGGTGGTGAGGATCGCTTCGGCCGCGCCGGCACCGTCGCGCGACAGGGCCTTGACCGCGCGGGGAATGCCGGCGCGCAGTTTGTCCATCGGCAGTCGCCTGCCGATGACTCCGGTCGAGCACACCAGAACCGCGTCGGGCGCGACGCCGAAGGCCTCGGCGGCCAGCCGCGCGGTCTCGTGGGTGTCCGCAAGACCCGGGGCGCCGGTGCAGGCGTTGGCGTTGCCGCTGTTGATGACAACCAGGCGCGCGAGACCGCCGCCGATCACCTCGCGGCAGTAGCGCACCGGCGCCGCCTGCACCCGGTTGGTGGTGAACATCCCGGCGGCCGTTGCCGGTTGGTCGGTGGCCAGCAGTGCGAGGTCGAGGCGGTCGGCCTTGATGCCGCAGGCGATGCCGCTGGTGCGGAATCCGGCGGGCGTTGCGCAGTTGCCGTCGAGGACATCGAGCCACTCGGGAGGGTCGGCGATCAAGATGGTGGGCTCAAAAGTCATGGCGAAGGGGTCATCGCAGCGGCGTTGTGTCAGAGGGTGGTTTTCAGAAGGTCACGGCAAGGGAGTGGCAAGGGAGCTCACGTCAGGGAAAGAGCGGAGCGTCGAGCAGTCCGGTGGTCTCGTCGAGGCCGAGCATCAGGTTGAGGTTCTGGATCGCCTGACCGGCCGCGCCCTTGACCAGGTTGTCGATCGCCCCGAACGCGACCGCGATCCGCCGCTCCTGGTCGACGCGGATCGCGACGTCACAGTAGTTCGATCCGAGGGTGTTCTTGGTCGCCGGCAGCAGGTCCCTCGAAAAACGGACGAATGGCTCGCGAGAGTAGCGAGTCTCGTAGAGATCGCACAACGCGCCAAAGTCGAGCTCGCCGAGATCGCCGTCGAGCGGCACGTAACACGTGGCAAGGATGCCGCGGGTCATCGGGATGAGGTGCGGCACGAAGGCAATTCGGATCTTGGCGCCGGCATCCGCGAGCGTCTGCTCGATCTCGGGCTGGTGACGGTGGCTGAGCGCGCCGTAGGCGCGCACACTCTCGTTGACCTCGGTGAAGGCATAGTCGAGCGCGGCTTTGCGGCCGGCCCCAGAGACTCCGGACTTGGCATCGACGATGATCGTCTCGAGCCCATCCAGCCGCGGCGCCAGGGGCAGCAGGGCGAGCGCGGCGGCGGTGGGGTAGCAGCCGGGGTTGGCGACCAGGCGCGCCGACCGGATGCGCTCGCGGTTGAGCTCGGGCAGGCCGTACACCGCCTCGTCGAGGAGGTTCGCAGCCTGGTGCTCGGCGCCGTACCAGCGTCGGTAGGACTGGGGGTCGCGGAGGCGGAAGTCGGCTCCGAGATCGATCACCCGCGCGCCGGCGCCGAGGAGGGCGGGAACCGCCTGGATTCCTACACCATGGGGTAACGCGAGCAGAGCAACGTCGGTGTCGGCGCCGATCGCGCTCCAGTCCGGTTTCTCGAGCACTCGGTTTACGATCCGCGCAAGGCTCGGGAACACCGCCGCGAGGTGCTTGTCGCTCTGCTCTCCGGCCACCAGATGGACGATCTCCACCTCGGGGTGGCGCAGTAGGAAGCGGATCAGCTCGGCTCCGCTGTAGCCGGAGGCGCCGGCAATGGCGATGCGTTTCATGGCCGGCATAATGTATCGTCAGGCCGCATGATTATGCAAGAAGATCGGTGATTATGGTGAAACAGAATGCGGTGCCGAGCCAGAACTGGTCAATATGGTATGATCACATATATGGCACAGCAGCAATTCCGCTGTTGGAGCGGGCGCCAGCCAGGTCGGCTGCGCGAACCAGGAGATCGGACATGATGACAGACAGTATGGGATCAGGCCGGGTGGGATCAGGCAGTTCGAGATTTGGGCGATGGTGGTTGGGGCTGGGTCTTGGCGTTGGGCTCAGCCTGTCGGCTGCGGCCGGTGTCGGGGCTCAGAGCACCGACACTCTAGCGTGTACGCGTGACTGCGAAGTCAAAGGTCGCCAGGCCCTACAGACCTGCCAGGCCAACGGTGGCACTCCGGAGGTTTGCCGGGCCGAGGCAAAGGCGGTCGTCAAGGCCTGCGTCGATGCCTGCGGTGCTCCTCCCGATTGCGGCGCTCGCTGCGAGAAGCGGGCCGAGAAGTTCCTGGAGGAGTGTTTGGCCCAGGGCGGCAGCGCCGAGGATTGTAGAAAGCGCGCGAGCGCACTGCTTTCCGCGTGCCTCACCGAGTGCGACGCGCCGCCGCGCCCATGCGATGCGGCGTGCCGTCGCGACGCCCATGTGGTCTTCGACCAGTGCCTGGCACTCGGCGGCAGCGAGCAGGAATGCCGCGACAAGTCGATCGACCACCTGCGCGCCTGTCTGGCGGACTGCCCGCGGGCTACCTGCGAGGACGGCTGCGAGAAGCGCGCCGAGCGGGTGGTCGAGGCCTGCCTCGCCGCCGGGGGCACTACGGAGGAGTGTCGGCAACGTGGCGACAGCTTCTACAACGAATGCCTGTTGCGCTGCGATCAGCCGCCGCAGACCTGCGACCAGCGCTGCGAGGACAAGGCGCTCGACGCCAAGGAGCGATGTCTGGCCGGAGGAGGTAGCGCTCAGCAGTGCGACGACGCCTTCGCCCAGATCCTGCGGCGCTGCCTCGACGCCTGTGCCGGCTTCGAAAAACAGTGCCAGCGAAAGTGCGCTCACAGCGCCGAGCGCGTCGAGAAAGCGTGCGTGGAGGCAGGCGGTACGGCCACGGAGTGCGCGGCGCGCGCCGCCGAGCACC
>JAQBHE010000118.1:0-4698 GCA_032128015.1 Holophagae bacterium | reverse complement strand
CCGGCCGGTCACTCGACCTCCCCGCTCAAATAGAGATCGAGACGGACCCGCGGTGTCGAGCCGTCCCGGTCCGCCCGTTGCGGTTGCACGATCCGAATATCGGCCAGCCCGTCGCCGTCGAAGTCCCCGACCCGCACCAGGGCCAGGTTCTTCGGCTCCTCGACGAGCTTGAGCGCGAGATCGGGGGCGACCGGATAGCGGCAGCCGGGTTGACCCCGGTGGATGGTCGCGGTCTTGCCGCGCCCCATCTGCAGGAAGTCGGCTCGACCGTCACCGTCGAAGTCGCCTGCGAACTGCGACAACTCGCCGAGCCGCAGGTCGTCCAGCCGCAGGATGAACTTACCCGAGAGGTCGAGACCCGCGACCGCGCGGAAGCGTCCGTTCTCCCCCTGACACCAGACGTGGAAGTCGAGTCCGATGCTGAGGCTGCGGGTGGCAAGGACCCGCACCGCCTGGAGCAGCGAGAAATCGAGGGTGACGGTCACCAGATCGCGACGGCCGTCGCCGTCGAGATCCTGAAAGCCGCCGGGAAGCCGGATCTCGTCCTCGTCGCCGGACTCGGCGTAGCCGATCGCCTCGAACGCCGTCGTTTCCTCGACGTCTCGCCCGAGATCGGCGCGGGAGGGGTAGATGCGAACCCGCATCGGCGGTTGCTTCGCCTCCTTGAGCTCCTTGCGCCAGCCGGCATCGTTGTCGCTGAGGTCCTCGGACAGCACATACTCGGCGCGACCGTCGCCATCGAGGTCACCAAAGCGGATGACCTCGAAGTCCGGTGCGGCGGCGGGCGGCGGCGCCGCGCCGATTGCGATCGTCTCGTCGGCGTCGTCCCAGTGGTCATCGTCCTTGGCGTCATTGTCCTCCGCGCCGTCGTCGTCGGCGTCACCGAGCGGCGCGGTCAACGGCGCGAACCGGCCTCCACCGCGGCCGCGCGCGACCCAGAAACGCTCCCAACCGCGAGTCGGGTGTCGGAACAGCAGATCGGGTACCCGGTCGCCGTCGACGTCCTCGACAATCGGCAGCGGATAGGTGCGCGACCGGGTATCGCGCTGGTACTGGCGACGGGGCGGCAAAGCCACGACATCGACTGGCTCCGCAGCGATTCCGGACGGCGACCCGCGGTAGATCGCGAGGTCCTCGGCTCGCGGCACGATCACGTCGACCAGGCCGTCGCCATCAAGGTCATGGATCAACCCGAGGTCGGGCAGCAGCGCACCGGTTCCACCGAGCACCGAGCGCACCGCGACCAGCGGCTCGAAACGCAGGGCGCCGTTTGGCGGATCGATCCGCAGGCCGACCAGGCCTTCGTCGGCGATCGCGATCACCGGCTCGGCAGGCGGACCGGCGGCGACCGTCACCACCGACAGATCGAGCGCGAGAGGCTCGCCGAGTCGCCGGAAGCCGCCGTGGCCGTCGCCGAGAAAGACGTACAGCTCACGCCGATCGGCTAGCGCTGGCACGATCGTCATCATCTCGACCAGGCCCTCGACCTGGTCCATCTCCACCGACTCGTCGATCGCGATCCTGTCCCACTCGGTGTAGGCGACCACGATCACCAGGTCGCCGATACCGTCGTGGTCGAGGTCGACCGGCAACACCGCGACCGGCGCCCCTGGGAGATCGATCTGGACCAGCCGCAGGTCGAGCCGCTCGCGTCGCGCGTGGGCGGCGCTCGGGAACAGCGACCAGGCCAGCAGCGGCGCAGTTGCAACGACCCATGCAAGACGCAGTTCGGTCCATCGTCGCCTCACGCGCGTTCGCTTCATCAGCCACCCTCCTGCAATTGACTACGCCGCTCGGGCGCGGAGCTTTCAACCGCGACCACCTTAGATCCAAGAGCGTCGTAGCGGGAGAAGTACCGCTTTGCTGCTGTCGTCGCATTTCGGCCGCCCAGGCGTCGCGCCTGCGCCCATACACTCTCGCCATGACCCGCGCCCCCGCCGCCTGCCTGGTGATCCCGACCGCCCTCGCCGCTCTCCTACTGCTCGTCGGTTGTCGCGAGACCCCACCGCCCAGCGAGCCCGCGACCGGGGCCGGGGCGCCCCGAGTCCTGCCACGCAGCTTGGTCGGTCGCGAGGCTTGTCTTCCCTGCCACCGCCGCGAGACCGAGCTCTACTCGGGCTCGCCCCACGACCTCGCGATGGAAGAGGCGACCGCGCGGAGCGTCCGCGGCGACTTCGGCAGCAACTCTCACGGCGCGACCTTCGACTACGCCGGGGTCACGACCACTTTCTTTCGCCGCGGCGAGGAGTTCTGGGTCCGCACCGACGGTGCCGAAGGCGAGCTGCGCGACTTCCGGGTCGCCTACACCTTCGGCGATTCGCCGCTCCAACAGATACTGCTGGAGACCGAGCGCGGCCGGCTGCAGGCGCTGGCGATCGCCTGGGACACCCGACCGGCGGCGGCCGGAGGTCAGCGTTGGTTCCACCTCTATCCGAACGAGGCGATCGACCACCGCGACCCGTTGCACTGGACCGGCCGCTATTTGAACTGGAACTCGATGTGCGCCGACTGCCACTCGACCGGACTCGACAAGGGCTACCGCCTCGACCAGGACCGCTTCGCGACCACCTGGAAGGAGATCGACGTCTCCTGCGAGGCCTGTCACGGACCGGCTTCGGCCCACCTCACCTGGGCCGCGCTCGACCCCGAAGCGCGCGCGGCCGATCCGTCCGCGGGACTCGCGCTATCGCTGCGCGACTCGGACGACGACGAGTGGAGCTTCTCGGACGCCAGCCCGAACGCCGCTCGCGACACCCCGCGCACTGCTCATGTCGAGCTCGAGACCTGCGCACCCTGTCACTCCCTGCGCACCGAGATCGGTTCCGCGGCCGAGCCCGGCGGATCGCTGTTCGACCGCTATCGCCCTTCGACCCTCGACGCTCGCGTCTACTTCGACGACGGCCAGATCAAAGAAGAGGTCTACGAGTACGGATCGTTTCTCCAGAGCCGGATGTTCGCGCACGGCGTCACCTGCAAGGACTGCCACGACCCGCATACCGCGCGGCTGCGGATCGAGGACACCGCGACACCCGACCAAGTGTGCTCGCGCTGCCACCAGCCCGCCTTCTACGCGGCGACGTCGCACCACCACCACCGGCCAGGCGCCCCGGGCTCGAGTTGCGTCGGTTGCCACATGCCGTCGCGCCCCTACATGATCGTCGACCCGCGCCGTGACCACAGCCTGAGAGTCCCGCGTCCGGATCTCACCTCCAAGATCGGCTCGCCCAATGCCTGCGACGGCTGCCACCAGGATCGCGGACCGAGCTGGGCGGCCGCCGCGATCGAGCGCTGGTTTCCCGGCGGCCGCTGGCAGGAGACGCACTGGGGCGAGGCGCTTCACGCGGCGCGGTCGAGAACGCGAGACGCCGAGTCGCGGCTGATCGAGGCCTTCGAGCGCCCGACGACCCCGGGAATCGCCCGCGCCACGATGTTGCTCGAGCTGCGCCGCCTCGACTCCCAGGCGACCCTCGCTGTGGTCGACACCGCGCTGGGCTCGAGCGACCCGATGCTGCGGATTGCCGCCGTTCGCGCACTAGAAGGCGCCGATCCCGCGGCGCGCATGAACAGGGTCGCGACGCTTCTCGGCGACCAGGTCCTGGCGGTCCGCCTGGCGGCAGCGCGCCAGCTCGCCGGAGTCGCGGAAAGCGATCTCGACGTCGCCAGTGCCGCCGCTCTCGAAACAACGCTCGACGAGCTCCGGCGATCTCTCGCGGACAACGCCGAGCGACCCGAAGCCCAAGTCGAGCTGGGCACGGTCGCCGCTCTCACCGGCGACCTCGATGAGGCGATCGCTCGCTACCAGACCGCGCTGCGCCTCGATCCCACGACCGAGGTCGCCGCCGCCAACCTCGCCGACCTCTACCGCCAGCAAGGTCTCGAGGGCGACGCCGAAGGGGTGCTGGTCTCCGGCCTCGGGCACGCGCCTGGCTCAGCGCCGCTGCACCACGCCCTCGGCCTCAGCCGGGTGCGCCAACGCCGGCTGCCCGAGGCCCTCGAGTCGCTCGAGCGTGCGGCAGGGCTCGACCCCGGCGAGCCGCGGTACGCCTTCGTCCTCGCGGTCGCGCTTTACGACGCCGGCCAGCAGCACCTGGCTCGCGACCTGCTCGCACGAAACCTCGACCGCGATCCCAGCGATCGCTCGAGCCTCGCGGCGCTCGCCGCCTGGGCCGCAAGCAAAGCCGAGCGCGAGGTCGTGCTCGGCTATGCGCGAAAGCGCCTCGACATCGAGCCCCAGGACCCCGAAACACTGGCGTTGGTCCGTCAGCTCGAGGCTTCGCGGTCTCCGTGATCTTCCGGGCCTCGGCGACCGTTCCCTGACGCTGGACACCAAGGTCGGCCGCTACTCGGATGGGCCGACGGGCGCTACGGATTCCGCGATACGATTCCCACGATGAAACCGAAACTGATCCTGCTCGCAGCCCTGTTGCTCTTGGTCATCGTGTTCGCGATCCAGAACGTCGACGTCATCGACCTCAAGTTCTTGATCTTCACCATAACCATCTCTCGCGCGCTGTTGGTGCTGATCATCTTCGGCGCCGGTCTGCTGTGCGGCTGGCTGCTCACCGCGTTCACGCGGCGTCGCGCCAAGACCGCCAAGACCTGACCCGGAGCGCCGTCGGGCACCGGTGCCGTTGGGCGCCGGCGGCCAACGGGCGCCGGCAGCCGGAGCCTTACAACAGAATCCCAGCGATCGTGGCA
>JAQBHE010000117.1:0-6607 GCA_032128015.1 Holophagae bacterium | reverse complement strand
CCGGCGCCGCCGTCATCGTCGGCGGCGACGAGATTGCCCGCCTCATCGAACAGGCCGATGAGGCTGTCGAGCTTGCCGCTGACGATCTCCGCCAGGAAGGTGAAGCCCGGGTCGAGCCGCACGCGGAAGAAGTCGACGTCGCCGCCGGTCGGCTCGATGGCGGTGAACCGGTTGGCGCTGCTGTACGGCAGGTTGACGCGCGTCGCCTTGCCGAACGTGTTGTTCGGCTCGCCCGTGTCCTTGAAGGCGTTCGGGGCGTTGAAGCGGAGCTCCAGCCCGGCCAGATCGTTGTCGGAGGCGGTGAATTGCTCGAACACCGCCGCCGCCGTCGTCGGGTTGATCGTCTGCCCCGGCACGATCAGGCTGCTCAGATCGACCTCCATCTCGAAGCCGGTGGTCACACTGCCGCCGCAGCTGAGCCCGACCTCCCACGCCTGTTCGTCGGTGATCCCGAACGACAGCCGGCGCGGCGCGCCATCGGCGAGGACTTGCTGGGCCTCATCGAACACCGCGCCTTCGATGCAGCCCCCGCTCACCGAGCCGGCGATCGAGCCGCTCTCGGAAACGGCCATCTTCGAGCCCAGCGGCCGCGGCGTCGATCCCACGGTCTTGATCACGGTAGCGATCGCGATCCGTTGGCCTTCGCTTCGCCAGCGTTCGATGTCGGCGACGATCTCGCGCATGGATTGCCTCCCCTTGGTCGCTTGGAATGATCGCCGATCGGCCGGTCCCTGAGAAGGGTCGTCCCTGACAAGGTCCCTGACAAGGTCCCTGAGAACCTAGGACCGTGGAGCGGGCGCGGTGTGCGCGTACGTTGTTCGGGTACACTTGCGCGACTTTTTGAATTCTCTCGACCCTCTGGTCCCAGGAGAGCCTTCGTGAGCGATCGGTCAGCAGCGAGTTCAGCGCACGAACGGCGCCAGCGCGGCGCAGGGCAGGGGAGGCCAGGGTGGCGTTGATACTCGGTATTCTGCGCGAAGTGCGTCCTGGGGAACGCCGAGTAGCGTTGATCCCGGAGAGTCTCCAGCGTCTTGGCGCCAAGGGATTCACCGCGGTGGTGGAGGCGGGAGCCGGCGACGCGGCGGCGTTTCCTGATCCCGCGTTCGCCGCCGCTGGTGCGACGATCTTGGCCGGTCCCCAGCAGGTCCTGGACCAGGCCAACGTGGTGGTGCGCGTCAACGCCCTGACCGTGGAAGAGATCGCCGGCGCCCAGCCGGACGCGGTCGCGGTCAGCCTGCTGTTTCCGCTGGTCGAGAAGACTCTGGTGGCCGCCCTCCGCGACCGGCCGATGACCGCGATCGCACTCGACCGCATTCCACGCACCACCCTTGCACAGTCGATGGATGTCTTGAGCTCGCAGAGCACAGTGGCCGGGTATCGAGCGGCGGTGCTGGCGGCGGCGTCGACGCCCCGGTTCTTCCCGCTGCTGATGACCGCTGCCGGTCGGGTCGATCCGGCGAAGGTACTGGTGCTGGGCGCCGGCGTCGCCGGGCTGCAGGCGATCGCGACCGCCCGGCGGCTCGGCGCGCTGGTCGAAGCGTACGACGTTCGGGCGGCGGTCAAGGAGCAAGTGGAGAGCCTCGGCGCGACCTTCGTCGACGTCGGCGAAGTCGAAGACGCCGAGACCAAGGGCGGCTACGCCAAGGAGATCTCGGCGGCGAGCCAGCAGCGGGTCAACGACGTGATCGCCGAGCACCTGCGCTCGGTCGACTGTTGCATCACCACCGCGCTGATCCCCGGCCGGCCGGCGCCGCGCCTGATCTCCGCCGACATGGTGGCGGGGATGAAGGCGGGCTCGGTGATCGTCGACATGGCCGCCGAGCAAGGCGGCAACTGCGAGCTCACCCAGCCCGGCGTCGAAGTAACGGTCGGCGGCACTCTCATTTTGGGGCCGACCAATCTGCCCAGCGAGCTCGCGTGTGACGCCAGCAAGATGTTCTCGCGCAACGTCGAGAAGCTGCTGCTCTATCTGGCGCGCGGCGGTTCCTTCGACTTCGACTTCAAGAACGAGATCGTTCGCGGTTGTGTGGTCACCCACCAGGGCAAGGTCGTCGACCCTCAGGTCGCCGAGCTGTTTGCAGACGGACGTCCAGCGGGCTAGCTAAGGCGGAAGCGGCGCTCTCCGCCGCTCGAGCTGAGGGAGCAAAGGCGATGGGTCAGATGTTTTTGGGGTTGTACGTATTCATGCTGGCGGCCTTCGTCGGCTACGGAGTGATCAAGGGCGTGCCGTCGCTGCTCCACACTCCGTTGATGGCGTTCACCAACGCGCTGTCGGGCATCTCCCTGGTCGGCTCCCTGGTGGCATCGGGCGCTGACTACAACACGTTCAGCACCGTCCTGGGGTCGATCGCGGTGCTGTGCGCCAGCATCAACGTGGTCGGCGGCTTCTGGATCACCGACCGGATGTTGAAGATGTTCCGGAAGCCCGAAGTGGGAGCGAAGCGGTGACTGTCCGAGTCGAGCTGCTCTACTTCGTCGCCTCGGCGCTGTTCGTCCTCGGGCTGCGCGGCCTGACCTCCGCCACCACCGCGCGCCGTGGTCTGATCCTGGCCGAGATCGGCATGGTGTTCGCGGTCTGGGGGACCCTGATCCACCCCGATATCCAGAGCTACCGCTGGATCTTGCTGACGGTTTTTCTGGGATCGGGGATCGGAATCGCGATCTCGGCCTGGATTCCGATGACCCGGATGCCGGAGCGGATTGCCCTGTCGCACGCCTTCGGCGGGCTTGCCGCGGCGCTGGTCGGGGTCTCGGAGTACTACCGCCACTCGGGCGAGATCGCCAACGTGACCGCGGGCGCGCTCGGCTTCGAGGTGCTGTTCGGCGGGCTCACCTTCACCGGCAGCCTGATGGCCTTCGGCAAGCTGTCGGGGCTGATCAGCGGGCGCAATATCACCTACCCGCTGCAGAACTTCTCGAACATCGCCGTGTTCGCCGGCGCGGTTGGCCTGTTGGTGGCGATCACGGTCGACCCGACGAACCACTTCGTGTTCTATGCGCTGGCGGTCGTGCCGCTGTTCTTGGGGGTGATGTTTGTCGCCCCGATCGGCGGCGCCGACATGCCGGTGGTGATCACTCTGCTCAACTCCTACGCCGGTCTGGCGGCGTCGGCGACCGGGTTCGCGCTCGGCAACAACGTCCTGATCATCGCCGGCGCCCTCGACGGCGCGTCGGGGATGATCCTGTCGATCGTGATGAGCCGGGCGATGAACCGCTCGTTTGCCAACGTACTGTTCGGGGCTTTCGGCAAAGTCGACGAAAGCGCCGCGGCCGCGGTCACGGGCTCGGAGCGAGTGACCGAGGCCTCGATCGGCGACGCCGCGATGATGCTCTCTGGCGCCAACTCGGTGATCGTCTGCCCGGGCTACGGCATGGCGGTGGCCCAGGCGCAGCACGTGGTCGGCGACCTCGCCCAGCGGCTGGCCGCCAACGGTACTCGGGTGCGTTACGCGATCCATCCGGTGGCCGGCCGGATGCCCGGTCACATGAACGTCCTGCTCGCCGAGGCCAAGGTCCCGTACACCGACCTCTTCGAGCTCGAAGAGATCAACGACGACTTCGCCGACACCGACCTCGCGATCGTGGTCGGCGCCAACGACGTCGTCAACCCGGCGGCCAAGCACAATCCGGCAAGCCCGATCTACGGCATGCCGGTGCTCAATGCCGATCTCGCGCGCGCCTGCATCGTGCTCAAGCGCTCGATGAATCCGGGCTTCGCGGGAATCGAGAACGAGCTGTTCTACGCTCCGAACACCATGCTGGTGTTCGGCGACGCCCGCGAGACCCTGGTCAAGATCGTCGACGCGCTCTCCTGACGCCGCCGCGGGGTCGGTGCTCTACGTGGCGCCTGCCGCCGCCCCCAGCGCGCGGGCGAGGAGGCGATCAGTCCGCGGAGCGGATCGGGATCTCGAGACGGCCGCGATGACCGAGCTGGTCCTCGGCGACGACCACGACCCGGTGCGCGCCGTTCGCCGTGGTCTCGAGGTGAACCCTCAGCCGGCGCACCGGAGCGCCACCGGCGACCGCGGTGAGGTCGAGACCCTGACCGGGGCACAGCGGCCCTCCGGTGATGTCCAGGCAGGGGTCGACGAATGGCCGGATCGAGATCCGGTGGGGCGCGCTCATGACATCGATCCGCTCGGCCTCGAGCGGCCGCCAACCCGAGCCGAGCGACCACTGGACCAGGGTACGGGTGGCGTCCGCGCGATCCGCGAGGTTGTCGGCGGCTAGCGGGGTATCGATTCTGACGACCGCGATCGACGGCGGCGCGAGGATCCGCAGCTCCAGGGGATCGGACTCGGCGTGGTTGCCGGCGTGGTCCTCGGCGGCTGCCGCGACCCGGTAGTCGCCTGGAGGCCACGGTAGGTCGGCCGCGCGCTCGGAACCGTTGACGACCAGCCAGGTGCGGGCGACGTCGGTTCCCGAGTCGGAGGCTTCGACCGCGAGCTGCGGCGCCTCAGCGAGGACATAGCGACCGTCGGTCGGCGTTGTACCGCCGCGGAGCGAGACGCGGACGATCGGAGGGGTGGTGTCGTTGGTGGCCGCAAGCTCGAAGGCGCGCGGCGCGCTCGGGTAGCCGTCGAGAGTGCTCGCGGAGGCGGCGGTGACTCGCCAGTGATACGAGCCCAGGGCGAGCCCTGCCGGCCGCCAGGAAGTCGTGGTGAGTCCGGCGGCGCGCATCACCAGCTCGGCGCAGGCGGCGTCGCGACAGATTTCGACCGCGTAGCTGCGCGGGTTCCCCGGTGGTGCTTGCCACTCGAGGGCCAGGGGCCGGACGTCGAACCAGCGGGCTCCGGGAGCCGGGGTCACTAGCTGGGGCGGGCCGAGCAAGTCCTCCTTCGCCGGCTGCGCTCCCGCCTCGGCGACCACGCCCTCGCCGCGATCGAGGTCGATCGCCGCGCCGCCGCCGGTGAATGTCGCCCGGCCCTCGTAGACTCCGATCCTCGAGCGGTTCGACTCACGGGCAGCGCGGGTGCTGGTGGGAGTCGCTGGTGGGATTGCCACGATGTCGGTGCCGAGGACGAGCTCGACGGTACGGTTCGGAATCGCGGCAAAGCCTCTCGCGTCGATGTCCGCCGACCCTTCGACGATCTCGATCGTCCGTCCCTCGGTGGCGCGCAGGCGGCTGCCTTCGCGTCGCAACAGCACCATCGACGCCTCGCCGAGGCGCAGCGAGGTCCCGTCGAGGAACTGCAGGCGCGCCGACGACGCGCGGGCAGTGCGCGCAGCATCGCGCTCGAGCAGCAGATCGCCGGTCTCCGCCGGCAGCCACTCGAGCGTGCGGGGTCGCTCCTCGACCCGGCCGGCCCAGTGGGTGAGGAGCGCCGCGCGAGCGGCACGCGCTGCGGCGGCTGGCGAACCCGCGCTGCGCACCACCAAGACCGAGACGCGGCTTCCCGGGACCAGGGCAAGCGGGTCCACTCCGGCATTGAGCTGGAGGATCGTGGGCAGCAGCTCTAGCGACCCGAGGTAGTGCTCGGTTAGCGCCCACAGAGTGTCCTCGGCGCGCACGACGTGCTGGGCGACCTCGTAGCCGGTAGGGATCGCTGGTGCTTCCGGCTGGGCGCTCGCGCGGGCGGGCACGAGCAGCGCCAAAATCGCCAGAACCGGAACCGCCAGATCCGGAACCGCCAGAACGGCGAGAACCGACGCGCTGAGACGACGGGCAAGGATCATGAGCGGAATGCTAACTCACTCCGCCAGACCTCGAGCTCGGCGGCTGCTCGATACCGCGGCCCGGGAGCTGCGCTGAGGCGACCTTGCTGGTGGGGATGAACTGCCCCTGCGGAATCCGCGAGCGAGCCCTCCGATGGGTGCTCGCGGCGTGTTGCGGCGGGCGCCAAGTGCTGTGGCCGGCGAGCGCGATCTGTTCGAGAAGCTCGGCGACACTCGCCGCGGACGGACGATCTTCCGGGTCGGTCGCGAGCAACTTCAAGACCAGGACGTCGAGCGCAGGTGGGGTGCCCGGGGTCATCTCGGACGGCGGCCGGACCTGGCCGCTGAGGGTGCTCGCGATGATCTTGGCAATCGTCGGGCCGCGGAACGGGCGCTGGCCCGTCAGGCATTCGTAGAGCACCACACCGAGGGCGAACGCGTCGGAGGCGGTGGAGTAGTTGGCTCCGTCGATGACTTCCGGAGCGATGTAACCGGGGGTGCCGAAGACCGAGTCTGGGTCCACGCGCTCGGCAGCCATCAGCTCCGACAATCCGAAATCCGCGACCTTGATCGAGCCGTCGAATCCGAGCAGCACATTGGCGGGTTTGAGGTCGCGGTGAAGCACCCCGCGGGCGTGGGCGGCGGCGAGCGCGCGGGCGATAGCGACGCCGAGTGGCGCCACCTGGTCGACGGCGGTGGTTCCTTGCTGCAGGAGCTGTTCGACCGTGCTCGCATAGGTCGTGGTTGTCTCAACGCTCGCGAGTTTGCCCGTTTCGAGGAGCAGTTGCATCGATGTGCGACTCGCCACGGGCGAGTGCGGATTGTGGCAATGTCCGCAATTGGCGTGCAGATAGCCCAGCGCTGCTTGTTCGCTGGGGTTGCCGGGGACTCGGAACTTGCTCTTTGGTGGTTCGCTGAGGCGCCCTTCTTGCACCAACTGATCGAGCGTCAC
>JAQBHE010000116.1:0-3262 GCA_032128015.1 Holophagae bacterium | reverse complement strand
GCGCCGGTGGCGCGCTACTTGGAGGCCTGTCCGACCCTGGTGTGGTCGGCCGCCGAGGGAGAGACCTTGGTCGGCGCGCCGGCGTTGCGACGACGGCTGCTCGATCGCGGCCTGGTCGGCTTGCGACCCCAGGCGGTCGATTTGTTGGCTCGCTACCGACGCGGCCTCGAGCACAAGCGCGCGCTGCTGCAAAGCGGTCGGCCCGACGCCCCGAGCCTGTCGACGTGGAACCAGCTCCTGTCGGAGACCGGGGCCGAGATCGTGCGGCGTCGCGGCGAGTTGGCACAGCACCTCGGGCGCGCTTTCGCAGAGGCGTTTCTGCGCAGCGGTCTGGGGTGGCCGCACGGGGAGCTGCGGTATCGACCCTCGGGGGGAGAATCTGCGGCCAGCGCCAACGGCTTGTTCGAGGCCCTCGAGCGCGCCGCCGCCGACGAGATCCGCTGCCGGCAGGCGACGGTCGGCCCCCATCGCGACCGCCTCGACGTGGTGTGGCGTGGCCGCCCGGTCCGCGATCTCGCTTCGGCCGGGGAGCGCAAGGCCCTGGCGCTGCTGCTATTGGCCGCCCAGGCGGAGGTGCTCGAGCAGGCCGGCCGGGCGCCGGTGGTGCTCCTCGATGACCTCGACGCCGAGCTCGACCGGACGACTCTTCAGGCGATCTGGCGGGTGTTCGCCGAGGACGCTCAGCGGGTGGTGTCGTCGAACCGGCCAACCGTGTTCGAGGGGTTGGCGATGGACCAGCGATGGAACCTCGAAGACGGCCGAATACTCAGTTGTTAAACCATTGAATTTAAACAACTTACACGCTTGAACCCGCGGCCGCGGGTGTGATAGGGTTGGCACGGTCGAACCGGCGCGTCCTGCCCCGGGACGCTGACCCAATGCGGACCCTTCGCGGGGTTGCCCTTCGCGGGGTAGCCCTTCGCGGGGTGTCGGTGCGACCAAATCCCGGCACAGCAACCCTTGGTCCGATTCGTCCGAGACGGTGGGGACCGAGACCATGGGGACCGTGCCCTGCTGAGCGGAGGCCTCTCCGCAGACACCGCCCGCCGAGGTTTTGATGTCGAACACTTACACCGCCGACAACATCAAGGTCCTGAAGGGACTCGAGGCCGTCCGCAAGCGGCCGGGGATGTATATCGGCGACACCGATGACGCCAGCGGGCTCCATCACATGGTGTTCGAGCTGGTCGACAACGCCATCGACGAGGCACAAGCCGGCTACTGTGACCAGGTCAAGGTGGTGATCCACGAGGACAACTCGGTGACCGTGTCCGACGACGGCCGCGGCATCCCGGTCGATCTTCACAAGGGCGAGAACCGCTCGGCTGCTGAAGTGATCATGACCGAGCTGCACTCGGGCGGAAAGTTCGACCAGAACTCGTACAAGGTCTCGGGCGGTCTCCACGGCGTTGGAGTGTCGGTGGTCAACGCGCTCTCGCAACGGCTCGAGCTCGAGATCCGTCGCGATGGCAAGGTCTGGCAGCAGAGCTACCGCCGCGGCGCGCCGTCGGCGCCGATCGTGGCGGTAAGTGACACCACGGACCCCGCTGACACCGGCACCTGGGTGCGTTTCTGGGCCGACCCCCAGATCTTCACCGTCCTCGAGTTCACCTGGGAGACCCTCGCCCAGCGTTTGCGCGAGCTGTCGTTTCTCAACCGCGGGGTCGCCATCGATCTGCTCGATGAGCGCACCGGCCAGGAGGCGCAGTTCGCATTCGAGGGCGGCATCCAGACCTTCGTCGAGCACTTGAGCCGCAACAAGACCACGCTCCACCCCAAGCCGATCTTCCTCGAACAGTCGCGCGACGACGGCACCGGCAAGGAGACGGTCGAGGTGGCTTTGCAGTGGAACGATGGCTATCAGGAGATGATCTCCTGCTTCACCAACACGATCAACAACCGCGACGGCGGCGCCCACCTCTCGGGGTTTCGCTCGGCGCTCACGCGCACCGTCAACGCCTACGCCGCGTCCTCCGGGCTCGCCAAGACGCTCAAGGAGAACCTCACCGGTGACGACGTCCGCGAAGGCCTGACCGCCATCGTGTCGGTCAAGATCAAGGACCCGAAGTTCTCGAGCCAGACCAAGGAGAAGCTGGTCTCTTCCGAGGTCCGGGGCTGGGTGGAACAGGTGATCAACGAGCACCTCGCCACCTACTTCGAAGAGAATCCGAAGGTCGCGCGGCGGATCATCGAGAAGGGAGTGGATGCGGCGCGCGCCCGCGAGGCCGCGCGCAAGGCCCGCGATCTCACCCGTCGCAAGGGCGCGCTCGACGCCTCGAGCCTGCCGGGCAAGCTCGCCGATTGCAGCGAGCGGTCTCCCGAGCTCTCCGAGCTGTTCTTGGTCGAGGGCGATTCCGCCGGCGGCTCGGCGAAGCAGGGCCGCGAGCGCCGTTTCCAGGCGATTCTGCCGCTCAAGGGCAAGATCCTCAATGTCGAGAAGGCGCGCTTCGACAAGATGCTGTCGTCCGACGAGATCAAGATCATGATCTCGGCGCTCGGCACCGGCATCGGCAAGGACGACTTCGACATCTCGAAGCTGCGCTACCACAAGCTGATCATCATGTGCGACGCCGACATCGACGGCAGCCACATCCGCACCTTGATCCTCACCTTCTTCTTCCGTCAGATGCGCGAGATCATCGATCGCGGTTATCTTTACATCGCCCAGCCGCCGCTCTACCGGGTGGCCGAGGGTCGCCGCGCCACCTACTTGAAGGACAACGCCGAATACCGAAAGTTTCTGATCGAGCGCATTCAGGATCGCTTCCAACTGACCCTCCACGGCGCCGCGGAGGCGTCGGCAACCGGCCGTGGAGGCAACGGCGGCGAGCCGTTGCGCGGCGCGCGCCTCGGCCGGGTGGTCGACCGGCTCGAGGCGTTCCGCGCCCAGCTCGACGGGCTGTCGGTGCGGGGCTTTCCGCGCGATGCGCTGCGGGTCGGCCTGCTCAATGGCGTCCGCGACCGGTCGTCACTCCAAGACCTCGAGTTGCTCGAGCGGGTGCGCGAGATCATCGAGGCGTCGGGCTTCCACAAAGTCGAGGTGGTGGCCCCGAACAAGGCCGAGGGTCGTCCCGAGGGCGCGGTGCGCTTTCGCTCGCGCCGCGACGGGGTGGTTCGCGACGTCGAGATCGGGCTCGAGTTGGTGCGCTCCGCGGAGTATCGCGCGCTCGCGCGCAACGAGATCGGCCTGCGAGCGCTCGCCGCCGAACGCTTCAGTCTGTTCGAGGGCGAGGGCGCCTCGAGCGAGCATGGCTCGCTCGAG
>JAQBHE010000115.1:0-2566 GCA_032128015.1 Holophagae bacterium | reverse complement strand
GGCGAGCACGGCCTCGAGCGGCCAAATCGCCGTCCACGGCATTGCCCGGCGAAGGCCGGGCCGGTGAAGCTTGTGACCTCCGACATGCTGGATCCTGGCTTCGGCCACGCGGTCCTCAGGCCCGTGGTTGATACCTCCCTGCCATTCCGCGCTAGCTCTCGGTCCCAAGACGCGCCCTGGGAGGATCACGATGGATACGAAGGTTGCCTGGTGTGTCCGTTTCTTGGTCCCGATGGCCGAGTGCGCATTGCTCACGCACGCCGGAGCGATGCCGGCGCAGGGCGCGACACAGGCTCGGTTCGGTGACAGCCCGGAGCTGGCGAGCGTGACGCTCGAAGGGTTCGTGCTCGCGCCCGACGGCTCCCCCGCCGAAGGCGCCGTCGTGGTGAGCAGTGCAGGCGGGAAGGCGGTCACGGACACGACCGGCAGCTATCGGCTCGTGGTGGAGGTCCCCCTCGAGGCCGCGCACGTGCAGGTCACGGCAGTGGGAAGCGCCGGAGGGAACTCGGTGGCGAGCGCGAGCGTTGCGCTGACCCGTGCAGGGCGTCCGACCCGCGTGGATCCGCTCGGCCTCTCGCTCGGCTCCTCGTGCTCGCCGAGCTGGGTGCCGACGTTCGGAGGGCAGCCGGGGACGAACGATGATATCCATGCACTGGTGGTGTACGACGACGGCAACGGGCCGGCGCTCTACGCCGCTGGCTTCTTCAGGCTCGCGGGCGGCGAGGCGGCGAGCAAGATCGCGAAGTGGGATGGGGCGAGCTGGTCGGCACTCGGCAGCGGGATCGACAGCTTCGTCTTGGATGAAGTCTTTGCCTTGGTCGTGCACGACGATGGCAGTGGGCCGGCGCTCTACGCCGGAGGCGACTTCACGACCGCGGGCGGGGTGGCGGCGAACCGGATCGCAAGATGGAACGGCTCGAGCTGGTCGGCACTCGGCAGCGGGATGAACAGCGATGTCTATGCCCTGGCGGTTCACGACGATGGCAGCGGACCGGCGCTCTACGCTGGAGGTGAGTTCACGACCGCGGGTGGGCTGGCGGCGAACCGGATCGCGAAATGGGACGGCTCGACGTGGTCGGCGCTCGGCAGCGGAATGAACGGCCCGGTCCTGGCCCTGGCTTCGCACGACGATCGCGCGCGCGGCAGTGGGCCGGCGCTCTACGCGGGAGGTGGCTTCACGACCGCGGGTGGCGGGGCTGCGAACCGGATCGCGAAGTGGAACGGCGCGAGCTGGTCGGCGCTCGGCAGCGGGATGTCCGGGGGCGGATTCTCGACCTCCGTCTTGGCCCTGTCGGTATACGACGACGGCGGTGGGCCCAGGCTCTACGCCGGAGGTGACTTCACGAGCGCGGGCGGCGTGGCGGCGAACTACATCGCGAAGTGGGACGGCGCGAGCTGGTCGGCGCTCGGCGGCGGGAGGGACTGGGTCGTCGATGCCTTGGCGGTACACGACGACGGCGGCGGGCCGGCGCTCTACGCAGGAGGGATCTTCGGTGGCGCGATCGCGAAGTGGGATGGCGCCAGCTGGTCGGTCCTCGGCAGCGGGGCGAACGGCATTGTCGCTGCCCTGGCAGCGCACGACAGCGAGGCAGGGCCGGAACTCTATGCCGGAGGCTCCTTCTCGAGCGCAGGTGGCGTGGCGGTGAACCGCATCGCGAAATGGGACGGAGCGAGCTGGTCGGCCCTCGGCAGCGGGATGAACGGCCTGGTCGAATCCCTGGCGGTGCATGACGACGGCAGTGGGCCAGCGCTCTACGCCGGAGGCGGCTTCACGAGCGCCGGTGGCGTTGCGGCGAACCGGATCGCGAAGTGGGACGGAGCCAGCTGGTCGCCGCTCGGCAGCGGCATGACCGGCGAAGTCCTCGACCTGACGGTGTACGACGGTGGCGGCGGGCCGAAGCTCTACGCCGGCGGCCTTTTCACGAGCGCGGGTGGCGCACCTGCGAACCGGATCGCGAAGTGGACTGGCTCGAGCTGGTCGGCCCTCGGCAGCGGGATGAACAACACCGTCCATGCCCTGGAAGTGCTCGACGATGGCGGCGGGCCGGAGCTCTACGCCGGAGGAGCCTTCACGAGCGCGGGTGGCGGGGCGGCGAACCGCATCGCGAAGTGGAACGGTGCGAGCTGGTCGCCCCTCGGCAGCGGGACGAACGACATGGTCCGGGCCCTGGTCGTGCGCGACTCGGGAGGCGGACCGGAGCTCTACGCCGGAGGTGCCTTCACGAACGCGGGCGGCGGAGCGGCGAACCGAATCGCGAAGTGGAACGGCGCCAGCTGGTCGGCGCTCGGCAGCGGCATGACCAGCGATGTCCACGCGTTGGCGGTGTACGACGATGGTGGCGGGCCGGCCCTCTACGCAGGCGGCCTGTTCACGAGCGCGGGCGGCGTGGCGGCGAACCGGATCGCCAGATGGGACGGCTCGAGCTGGTCGGCACTCGGGAGCGGGATGAACGCAGAGGTCAGCGCCCTGACGGTGCACGACGCTGGCAGCGGACCGGCGCTCTACGCCGGAGGCAACTTCACGACCGCGGGCGGCATTGCGGCGAACCGGATCGCGAAGTGGGAC
>JAQBHE010000114.1:0-5493 GCA_032128015.1 Holophagae bacterium | reverse complement strand
GGACCCATCTGCGGCGTCGGAGCTCCTCGACGATGTCCCGGCATCGCCTCCGTCGCTCCTCCTTGCATCTGGGCCCACGGCGCTCGCACTGCGGGCACACTGACTTTCACCACGGGCTGCTAGGAGCCCCAGCTCCGCGGGAGAAGAACACCAGGCTCCTAGAGCCCCAGCGGCCAACGACCGCGCCGCTTCTTGTCCCGCTTGCGATACACCAGGACTACCGGGATCAGCTCTTTGCCTTGCGCTTCTGATCCGAGGTTCGCGGCTACGGTCGCCAGGGCCTCGTCGACCTCGGCCATCAGCTTGCCGCGCCCGCGCTTGAGGCTCTTGATGGCCTTCCGCTTGGTTCTGCCGAGATCGACCACGATCGGACCAATCGCTCCTGCTGCGCCTTCGGCCATTTGAGAGTCCTCAAGATGGAGTGGAATGTACGGTCTCCCGCAACCTTACTTGCGCGACTTGCGCGAGGTCAAGGCAGCTCGCCGCCGCTCAACGTCGACCCGGCCGTGGCGGTCTCGAGTGCCAGCAATACGACCGCGATCGGAGGTCCCTCGATTGCCAGGCAGCCGACCGCCTTCGGTCGGGGCTCGAGGTCACGGAGAAACCACCGATCGGCCATGGTGTGTCGCGGAGATGGTCTCGTTGTCTCCGGCGTCGCCGCGGGCAGCACTTCGAGGCTGGTGAGCCGCCCACCGAGTCCTTCGCCCGTGGCCTTGAGCCACGCCTCTTTTCGGGTCCAACAGCGCAAGAACGCGCGTGCCAACAGCTCTCCTTCGAGGTCCTCGAGGGGAGCTAGCTCGCGGGCGGTCAGAGTGTGAAGAGCTAGTGCCCGGGCCTCGGCGAGGGGCTTGATGATCTCGACGTCTGCCCCTACACGCCGGCTGCGAGTGAAGGCGAACAGAGCAAGGTCTCCACTGTGGGAGAGGTTGAACTCGAGGGCGGGCCGATCACCGGAGCTGGTGAGCACCTGGGGCTTGCCCCGAGCGCCGACACTGAGCTCGATCGCGGTCGCGCTGCGGCCCAAATACCCACCCAGGAGGTGGCGGAGTTGCGCGCGAGCCGCGACCCATCGTCGCCGGTGACGCTCGAAACGGAATCGGGCGGCGCGGTCGATCTCGTTGATAGCCAGGACGCCGCTGAGTCGTGCGAGATCGTCGGTAGTGACGTCGAGCGAGGATCGCCAAACATGAACCTCGTCGTCGGCGAGGCGGATTGCATCGGGCCGAGACGGGCGCCACGAGTCCTCGGTCGCCGGCTGGACGCGGACCGAACGGATAGACGGGTTCGTCAAAGGTGCCATGACGGAGGGTCCAGGCGGAGATGCTGGTCGAGGCACCGATTCTGAACCACAATCGGCGGTGCGTTCTCGCGGCGGAGCTGCTAGTGTGTTGGATCTCAACGCGCCGATGTCGTGCAATCCCCGTCGAGGCTTGGTGTTGGAACGATTCGCCGCCGACAGGACGGTACCGTCGCCCGACCGCCCGGGCACGGCGTTGGGGAAGTGAGGAGCTTGAAGATTACCCGCGACGCCAACCGAGGGGGCACGCACCCGGGTGATGGGGCAGACCCGATCGCGCTGGTCGGCGTCGGTTGCCGCCTGCCGGGTAAGGTGGAGACCAAGGAGGAGCTCTTTGCGGCTCTGCTCGAGGGTCGTGATTGCATCACCCTCGTCCCGAAAGACCGCTGGGACGCTGATGCCTACTACGATCCCGACCCGTTGACACCAGGTCGCACCTACGTTCGTCACGGCGGTTTCATGGCCGACATCGCTCGCTTCGACGCCGGGTTCTTCGGGATCTCGGACGGTGAAGCGGCACGCATGGATCCCCAGCAGCGGATCTTGCTCGAGACGGTCTGGCACGCCCTCGAGGATGCCGGCCAGTCTCCCGAGGAGTTGTCTGGGAGTCCGACCGGGGTGTTCGTCGCGATGATGAACACCAACGGCTATGCGAACCTGAAGGCCCGGTTCGACGGCTTGTTGGGGATCACGGCCTACGACGCGATGGGTGATGCGATGAGTATCGCCGCCGGGCGGATCGCCCATTTCCTCGGGCTCGAAGGTCCATGCTTCGCCCTCGATACCGCCTGCTCGAGCTCGTTGGTCGCGGTTCACCTGGCGCGTCAGAGCATCCTAGCGGGCGAGTGCGACAGCGCGATCGTCGCGGGCATTGGAGCGCTCGTCCATCCGGGAATCCATATGGCGTTCTCGAAGGTCGGGCTTATGTCGCGGGTTGGCCGGTGTGCCGCTTTTGACGCCAAGGCCGATGGCTACGTGCGCAGCGAAGGTTGTGTCGCGGTGCTCCTGCGTCGTCAGACCCAGGCGCTCGAGCGCGGCGATCGGATTCTGGCCTCGATTGTGGGCACCGCGATCAACCAGGACGGCCACACTCCGGCGGTCACCGCCCCGAATGGTCGCGCCCAGGAGAAGGTGATGCGAATGGCCCTGGCTCGGGTCGGGGTGAGCCCGCGGGAGATCGGCTACGTCGAGGCGCACGGCACCGGAACGCTGGTCGGTGATCCGGTCGAGATGAGCGCCATCGCCAACGTATTTGGCCCCGAGCGCACGATCGGCGACACCCTCTATGTCGGCTCAGTGAAGAGTAACTTCGGTCACATCGAAGCCGGCGCCGGGTTGCTGGGGCTGGTCAAGGCGGGACTGTCCCTCGAGCGTGAAGTGATTCTCCCCAGCCTTCACTTCGAGCGGCTCAACCCCGGGATCGCTCTGGGGCCGCTCCCGGTCGAGGTGCCGACTTCGCCGATTCCCTGGCGCCGCGACCCAGGGCGGCCGCGGATGGCCGGCGTCAACTCGTTCGGTTACAGCGGGACCAACGCCCATGTGGTGCTTCAGGAGCCGCCGCCGGTGCGAGAAGTGCCCGAGGGTTCCGCGGCCGCACATCCGGAGCGCAGTCACGAGCTGGTGGTGCTCTCGGCCAAGGGTGCCAGCAGCCTCGGTGCGCTGGCGGATCGCTGGCTCGCTCATCTCGAGGGAGACGAGCCCGGCCGACTGTGCGATCTGGCGTTCACCGCCGCCACCGGCCGCGCCCACTTGAGCCATCGCCTGGCGGTGGTCGCTCGGGATCCTCGCGAGGTGGCCCAAAAACTGCGTGGGTGGCGAGGGGGCAGCGCGGCGCGAGGACTCACAGCCGGGCGCGCGTCCACCTGGCGCAAGCCGAAGGTGGGCTTCGTGTTCACCGGCCAAGGAGCACAGTACGGAGGGATGGCGCGCCAACTCTACGAGCGCGAGCCGAGGTTCGCCAGCGCCCTCGACCGCTGCGCCCGGCACCTGGACCAGGAGCTCGACCAGCCACTGTTCGAGGTGTTGTTCGGATCGTCCGCGGCGAGCCTGCTCGAGAACACCCAGATGGTGCAGCCGGCCTTGTTCGCGGTCGAGTACGCTCTGGCCGATCTGCTCCGGCACTGGGGAATCGAGCCCGACTTCGTCCTTGGCCACAGCGTTGGCGAGGTGGTGGCGGCGTGCGTCGCTGGGGTCATCGACCTCGACGACGCGGCACGATTCATCGTCGCGCGCGGCCGCCTGATGGGGCAGCTGCCGTCCGGCGGAACGATGCTCGCGATCGATGCCACGACCGACCAGGCGCGGGCGTGGCTCGACGGTCTCGAGACCAAGGTCGCGATTGCCACGGTCAACGGACCGCGTGCGCTGGTGGTTTCGGGTGCGGCGGCTGCGGTGAGCGAGGTCGGCAAACTGGCGCAGGCCGCTGGCCACCGGACCCGGCAGCTCAAGGTGTCCCACGCCTTCCATTCGCCGCTCATGGACCCGATGCTCGAAGAGCTGGGAGCAGTGGCGGCGTCCTTGCGTTTCTCGGCGCCGCAGATCCCGATCGTCTCGAACGTCACCGGTGACTTCTACCCAGATGTCGTTGGTCCCGGCTACTGGAGCGATCATGTGCGGCGGCCGGTGCTGTTCTACCAAGGGTTGTCCCAGATCGTCGGAGCGGGCTGCAGCGTGTTGATCGAGGTCGGACCACACCCGGCGCTCCTGCCTTCGGTGGCATCGGCGTTCGACACCACCAAGCTGAGAATGGTGCCGACGCTGCGCCGCGACGGCGAGGATTCTTGGCACTTGCTCGAAGCGGTCGGCGACCTGTTCGCCGCGGGCGTCGACCTCGACCTCGACAAGGTCTATTGGCGGCCGAGCTACCGGCGGGTCTCCCTTCCGCTCTATCCCTTCCGCCGCGATCGCCACTGGCTCCGCGCAGAGTCCGGCATCGAGGTCGAGCCGGCCGTGGCGGCGGCGCCGCTGCACGTGGCAAGCGAGCTCCACCCGTTGCTCGGCCAGGCCACGCAAGTGGGAGCTCGTCGAGCAGTATTCTCTACCCGGCTCCGGACCGGCGCTCCATGGACCGACCACCGCGTCCTCGGAACGACCGTGTTTCCCGGAACCGGTTACCTCGAGATGGCGTCGCGCGCCTTCGCGGCGGTTCGTGGCGAGCGTCCTCTGGCGGTGCGTCTCGAGGACGTTTCGTTCGAGCGACCGCTGGTGCTCGCCTACGGCAAGGAGCCGATGGTCCAGCTGACCCTCGAGCTTTCCGAGAACGGTGATCATGGCGCGGCGTTCTCGATCGCGACCGTGACGGACGGAGGGCCCGAGGTTTGTTGCCGCGGGCGGGTTGGGGTGGAAGCCGGGGAGACTCCTCGGGTCGATCTCGAGGCCGAGCTCGGCGGTCGCGAAACCGAGCTCGCGGTCGGGCGGTTCTACGGTGACCTGCGCAAGGGGGGGCTCGAGTACGGGGCGAACTTCTCGACCGTCCGCGAGCTGAGTCTGGGTGCTGCTGGAAGCGGGGAAGCGTTCGGACGCGTTCGCTCGCTGTCGGGCAAGTCGGGCCGCGACGATCCGATGGCCCAAGTGGCGATTCTCGACGGCTGTCTCCAGGTGTTCGGCGCCGCGCTCCAACAGGCGGGTGGCGACGCCGAGTACCAAGGCGCGTTCGTGCCAGCCTCGCTGCAGTCCTTCGTGCTGCGCGGCGAGCTGCCGCCGGCGGTGTGGAGCCACGTCACGGTGCGTACCAACAGCGACGCTCGCGCGGCCGTGGCCACCGTCCGGGTGGTTGCCGACAGCGGCGAGCTACTCGCTGAGATGGTCGGCCTCGAGCTGCGGCGCAAGGCGAGCCTGGAAGCCGTCGATCGCGACGACGACGGGCGCCCGCCGACGCTCGAAGGCGCCCTCGGCGTCTCGGGGGCGGAGCTGCTCACCAGACTGCGTCCGCTGCCTCGTCCGGGGCAGGTGGCGGCGCTCGCGGAATGGCTGGCGGCCGAGGTCAAGGCTACGATGGGTCAGTCCGGCGAGGATCTCGAGCTCGATGCGATCCATCCGTCTACCGCGTTCGTGGAGATCGGCCTCGACTCGCTGCTGGTGACCGAGCTCCAGCGCCGGATCCAGGAGAAGCTCGATTTTCGATTCAAGCCCATGGAGGGGCTCGACTACCAGAGCATCGAATCGTTGGCCGAGTACATCCTCGAAGAAGTCTTGGC
>JAQBHE010000113.1:0-7714 GCA_032128015.1 Holophagae bacterium | reverse complement strand
TGCTCGCCTCGTTCGTGCTCGCGGTGTCGCGGGCGATCGGCGAGACCATGGCGGTGACCCTCGCGGCCGGCCAGACTCCGAACCTCACCTTCGATTTTCGCGAGAGCATCCAGACCATGACGGCGTACATCGTCCAGGTGTCGCTGGGTGACGCGCCCGCCGGCTCGATCGCCTACAAGACGCTGTTCGCGGTCGCTGCGCTGCTGTTCGCGATCACGCTGGCGATGAACCTGGTGGCGCACCGCGTACTGCGGCGTTTCCGCGAGGTCTACGATTGAGTCATCTCGCCGGAGGCGGCCGCTCCCAGCCTGCGCGCGTCGACCTGCGGGCGGGGCCGACGCTGCGCGCGCGTCGTCTCAAGGCGCAGGTCTTCCGGTGGCTGTGTCTCGCGCTCACCCTTTCGGCGTTGGTCTTCCTCGGTCTCCTGCTGTTCCAAGTACTGCGCGACGCCTGGGGATGGCTCGACTGGGAGTTCCTGACCTCGTTTCCCTCGCGGCGGCCGGAGCGGGCCGGGATCAAGGCCGCGCTCGCCGGTACTTTGTGGCTGATCTCGTTCACCGCGCTGTTCTCGGTCCCGGTGGGAGTGGCTGCGGCGCTCTATCTCGAAGAGTACGCTCGGCCGGGGTGGCTCAACACCGCCATCCAGATCAACATCTCCAACCTCGCCGGAGTGCCCTCGATCGTCTACGGCATCCTCGGTCTGGTGCTGTTCGTGCGGGGGATCGGCCTCGGCAAGTCGGTGCTGTCGGCGAGCTTGACCATGAGCCTGTTGGTGTTGCCGGTGATCATCATCGCCGCGCGCGAAGCGATCCGCGCGGTGCCGCAGTCGTTGCGTCAGGCGGCGTTCGCACTGGGGGCCACGCGCTGGCAAACGGTTCGCCACCACGTGCTGCCGTCGGCGCTGCCGGGGATCCTCACCGGGGTGATCCTGGCGCTCTCGCGAGCCATCGGCGAGGCGGCGCCGCTGATCATGACCGGCGCTCTCGCTTACGTGGCGTTCGTGCCGCGAGGTCCGATGGACGACTTCAGCGCCCTGCCGATCCAGATCTACAACTGGTCGTCGCGGCCCCAGGCCGAGTTCCACCACCTGGCCGCTGCCGGCATCGTCGTGCTGTTGCTGGTGCTGTTCGCGATGAACAGCGTCGCCGTTGTGCTGCGCCAACGAGGAAGCCGATGAGCGCCGTCCGATCCACCAGCGGCCCCGACGCCCCGGCGACTCTCGAGGCGACGGCCGCGGAGCTGGGGGTGATCGAGACCCAGGCTCTGGTGGTGCGCTACGGCACGGCGGCTGCCGTGCGCGAGGTCTCGTTGTCGATCGCCGAGCGCCGGATCACCGCGATCATCGGACCGTCGGGGTGCGGCAAGAGCACTTTGCTGCGGGCACTCAACCGGATGAACGATTTCATTCCCTCGGTGACCATCGACGGCAAGATCTTGTATCGCGGCCTCGATCTCCACGGCAAGGACGTCGATCCGGTCGAGGTGCGTCGGCGAATCGGCATGGTCTTCCAGAAGCCCAACCCGTTTCCGAAGTCGATCTACAGGAACGTCGCGTGGGGCCCCCAGATCAACGGTCTCGGCGCCCAGCTGCCAGGCCTTGTGGAAGACTCGCTGCGCAAAGCGGCGCTGTGGGATGAGGTCAAGGATCGGCTGCACGATCCTGCGACCGGCCTCTCCGGAGGCCAGCAGCAGCGCCTGTGCATCGCTCGGGCCTTGGCCATGGAGCCCGAGGTGATCCTGATGGACGAGCCGTGTTCTGCGCTCGATCCGGTGTCGACGGCGCGCATCGAGGATCTGCTGTTCGAGCTCCGCGAGCGCTACACGATCGTCATCGTCACCCACAACATGCAACAGGCGGCAAGGGTCTCGGACTTCACCGCGTTCATGGAGGCCGGCAGGCTGGTCGAGTACGGCGACACCGATCGGATCTTCACCAAGCCCCGGGTGCCGAGGACCGAGGAATATGTCACCGGACGCTTCGGATGAGCCGTCGCGTCACTGCCACGAGTCGCGAGTCGCAAACGATGAGAACCCACCTGCAACGTGACTTCGAACGTCTGACCCAGAAGCTCCTCGACGTCGGTGCGCGGGTCGAGGAGGCGTTCCGCAAGTCGATGGAGGCGTTGACCCAGCGCCGGCTCGATCTCGCCGAGGAAGTGATCGACGGCGACGCCAGGATCGACGACCAAGAGGTCGAGGTCGAGGAAGAGTGCCTGAAGGTCTTGGCGCTCCACGCGCCGGTCGCCACCGACCTGCGACGGGTGGTCGCGTTCCTCAAGCTCAACAACGACCTCGAGCGGATCGGCGACCTGGCCAAGAACATCGCGCAACGAGCCGTCTTTCTGAGCACACGGGAAGACCTTCCGATCCCGAAGGAGCTCCTCGAGATGGCCGATCGGGTCCACGGCATGCTCCGGGATTCCCTCGATGCGGTGGTCACCGCCGACACCGAACTCGCTCACAAGGTGCTCGACGACGACGACGTGGTCGACCAGATGCACGGTGGTTTCTACCGGCTGATCGAGGCGCGGATCACCGAGTCGCCGGCGCGAGCCCAGGACCTGCTGCAGCTGCTCTCGGTGTCCCGCTACCTCGAGCGCATGGCCGACCAGGCAACCAACGTCGCCGAAGACGTCGTGTTCATGGTCGAAGGCGAGGTGATCCGCCACCAGAGCAGCGCCAGACCGACTCGTTGAGGCCGCGGAGAATGGCCAGAAATTCCCGGATTTCCTTGAGGATCGGGATTCTCCTCGAGGATTCTGAACTTGATCCGTCAGGACTGGAGACGTCGGAACGCTTCACCGCCTCGAACCGTAACCTCTCCGGGGACGAAACGGGTGGCGTCGACCTGGACGCGCGGGCTCGCGAAGTGGACTGGCATCTCGAGGGAGGCCGAAGCCGCCGTGCAGAGGTGGGATCGGCCTCGCTCCACTCGCCTGCTTGTGCAAGGCTCGCCAGATGCGTTGGTGGCACCAGGATCCAGCCCGCGGGAAGCCGAACTGGCACGACACGGCGGCGCCACAGCGCGTGATTCGCAGAGACGACGCCGGTCTCGAGGGCTGCGGCCTGGCATGCGCCGGGGCGCGCGAGTGTTCTCGTATCTCTTTATCGCGGCTTTTGATCGCGTTGATCGCGAGGCAACGACACGTGACGTTGTTCGGTGAGGGCGCGCGTCGCCGCGGCTGCGCTCGACGACATGAATTCGCGTCTATCTCAAGATCGGCGGACGGAGGAGACGACGTGTCCTGCGGGGTCGTTGAACAGCGGCGATGGGTGCCTGGCGCCCTCGCCACCGCGGTGTCTTTTTGTCTCGCATGGCCGAGCGCGGGGGCCGGTTCCCGCGAAACGGCGCTCGGGCTGGCAGCCGATCGGTCGGGCGCGAAAGATCGAGGTTGCGACTCGGCCGAGTTGTCGGAAGAGCGCCTTGGGTCACTCGACAGCGGCGAGCCTCGGCTCGCCGAAGCCGATCGTGACTGTGGCCAAGGGCGCGCCAAGAAGTTCGAAGACTCCTGGCGGTTCGCCGACTGGTACCACAACGAAGAGAATCCGATCGTCCAGAGCGTGCGCTTCAGTGGTCGGATGCAGATCGACTATGCGTTGGTGAGCGCAGACCAGGGCGATCATGACGAGTGGAATGTGCGCCGCTTTCGACTCGGCGCGAAGGTGAAGCTGGTGCGCAAGTTGACGATCCACGGCGAGGTCGATCTCAACCCGCACGAGCGAGACCCGGTCTACCAGCGGATCACCGACCTCTACGCGCAGTGGCGGGTGAGCGAGCACGCCGAGATCACGGTCGGCAAGCACGGCGTGCCGTTCACGCTCGATGGCTCGACATCTTCGAAGGAGCTGCTCGCCATCGATCGCAGCAACCTGAGCAACAACCTCTGGTTTCCCGAGGAGTACATCCCGGGCGTGAGCGTCGCGGGCAAACGCGGGGCTTGGAGCTACCGCACCGGAGTGTTCTCGTCTGGCCGCGCCAACGGCGAGTTTGGCCATTTCGATGGCGGGACCTTCACTCTGTGGAGCGTCGGCCACGACTTCGCGCGGCGGCTGGGGACGAAGAAGGCGGAGCTCACAGGCAGCTTCGTGGCTCAGCGAGCCGACGAGAACAACACCTTCACGCGCCGCCTCGAACGCGTGTTGTCCACGAACTTCAACCTCGAGCAGGGCCGGTGGGGGGTGCGCGCCGATCTCACCGCCGGCCGCGGATACCTGGGCCAGAGCGACCTCCGGGGCGCGATGGCGATGCCTTTCTTCTCGATCACCGACGACCTGCAGTTGGTCGGTCGTTACACCTATGTGACCAGCGACGAGGCGAATGGTGTCCGCCTGGCGAGGTACGAGAACGAGCTGGTAGCGGGCCGCGGCGATCGCTACACCGAGCTATACCTGGGTCTCAACTACTACCTGTACGGTCACCGACTCAAGGCGCAGGCTGGGGTCCAGTTTGCCGAGCTCGCCGACCGCGCCAAAGACGGTGGGGAATACTCGGGAGTCGCGCTGACGATCGGCATGCGCATGAGTTGGTAGGCCGAGCCACGGCCCCTGGATCGAGATCGTCTCGCGGCGCCAGGATCTAGCTCTCGCCTGGGCCAGCATGAAACGGCTCTCACAGAACTTGGCACAAGCCACACATGTCGTGGCGAGAAGGTCTTTCGCCCGCGCAGCCAGCAACCCTTCGGGCCAGATGCAGTGCCGTTCAAAACTCCCAGGTGATACCGATCGATGGCACCACTCCGGGCCATCGTTCGGGCTCCAACTGCACTCGTCCGAGCTCGCGGTCGGCGAGGGGATCGAAGCCGCTGAGGTTTTCCCGGCGGTACAGGTTCTGGATGTCGGCGAAGAAGGTCAGGTTGCCTGCGGGGAGTTGCCATTCGCGGCTCGCCCTTAGGTCGAGCCGGTGGTAGCTCTCGAGGCGCTCGGCGTTGAGCGGTCCGAGCTCGAGCGTAAGTACGCTTTCGCCGTCCTCGTCGACAACTTCGACGCTGGTGGCGCGGGTGGTCGGCCAGCCGCTGTGGTAGTGCCAGGCGATCGCCAGGTTCCAGCGCCCGGGAAGCTCGCGCGCGACGTTGACCCCGAGGCTGTGCGGCTGGTCGATCGAGCGCGCGACCCAGTCGCCGCCGATGCGGTCGCGGGTGCGTGATCGGGTGTAGGCGAGCCACCACTTGGTGCTGGGCCCCGCCGAGCCGCGCACCACCACCTCGACTCCTTCGGCTGAGCTGCGCTGTGGGACGATGCGCACCCGATCGCGCTCGACCTCCGGGAAGTTGTTGAACGGCTCGAACAGGTTCTCGTAGCGCGGCCGAGGATCGGCGATCCGTCGCTGGTAGAGCTCGACCCGAATGGCGGCCACCGGCGCGTCGGAGCGCTCGCTGAGCAGGCGTTCGTAGCCGAGCAGCCGTTGTTCGGATCGTTCGGCTTGAAACAGTCGCGTTTCGCCGTCTTCGACCTGCAGCTCATGGGGGCGTTGGCTTTGGTGGAACAAGCCCCAGGCGGCCCGCACCGCACCGGTTCGACCCACCTTGCGTGCCAGGTTGAACCGCGGGCTCACCAACGTGTCGTCGGTCAGGGTGTGACGGTCCCAACGCGCGCCGAGCTCCCCGGTCCAGCCGCTGGTCGTGGTCAGCCTTCCGGTGAGCCAACCGCCGAAGTGCTTGCCGTCGAGGTCGCCAAGAAAGCGGTTGAGCGCTTGGCGCGGCTCGGTCTGGGGGCTCGCCAGGCTGATCGGCGGCGCGGCTTCGTTCAGGTAGTCGATCCCACTGTCGTAGCGGCGCGCCTCGACACCCCAACTCAGCGACCGCCGGGGCTCGAGCTCGAGGCTCCAGGAGTGGCGCAGGCCGAGGACGTCGAGGTCGCGCCGATCGAGGACCTCGAACTCCTGGTCCTCTTCTTCGTCGCCGCCCGCTCGGTTGCGCTCGAGCGCGCTCGACGAAAGCGCGGTCTCCGCCAACCAGCGCGCGCCGAGGAAGGCGTTGTGGGTGGCCCAGAAGTAAGAGCTCTCGTAGCGGGTGTCGAGGAAGTTGGCGGCGTCCTTGTCGACTTCGGCGAACTGGAAGCGATCTCCGCTGAGGAGAGCCCGGAGCCCCAGACGGTGGCGCTCGCTGAGGACCGCCTCGACCCGGCCGAAGCCGTCCCAGTAAGTTGGGTTCTCGCCGCCGAGCAGGCGGCTCGCGAGGTCGATGGCGCCGCGGCGTCCTGACACCAGCCAGTCGACTCGACCGTCGGCGGCGCTGCCGGTGTTCGAGGCGTTGGCGATCAACAGGCTGAGCCCGAGAAGGGTCCGCGATCGACCGCCGCCAGCCTTGGTACGCAGGTCGAGGACTCCGCCCATACGGTCGCCCTGGCTTGCCGGGAACGATCCGGTCTCGAGGCGGACGCTGGCGAGCGAGTCAGCGGCGACGATGCTGAGCGCGCTGTCGTAGTCCTTGAGATGGAAAGCATCGTAGAGTTCTTGACCGTCGAGCAGGATTGCGACTTCGTCGCGGCGACCGCCGCGGATGTGGATCTGGGCGGTGACGTCATTGGCGGCCACGCCGGGGAGCAAGGGCAGCGCCCGGAAGACGTCCCCGGAAAGGTGGGGCAAGGACTGCATGTCCTTGCGGCTGAGCGAAAGCGGCGCTGCCGGCTCTTCCTGGAACAGGGTCAGGTGACTCGGCACTACGACGATCTCGTCGTGGACGAGTGGTGCCGGCCGCAGCCGAAACCCAACCTCTGGGCGGCCGTCTTCCGATACCGCCAGGTTGCCCACGGTCTCCGGCACGAAGCCGACAACCCGGGCCTCCAGGCGATAGGATCCAGGTGCGATGTCGCGGATCTCGAAGCGTCCGTCGATGCCGGTGCGAGTCTCGGTGCTCGAGTCGAGGACGGTCACGGTCGCACCGGCTAGCGGCTCGAGGGTCGCGGCCGAGTGGACGCTGCCGGCGATCACAGCACCGGCGTGAGCGGGCGGGGGGCTACGCACCACCACCAAGGCGCCCCGAGGGCCGGACTTGGCCCGCAGCCCGTGGGGCGCCAGCAGCTCATCGACGAGCTGTCGAAGGTCGCGCTGGCGCGGTTCGATCACGACCAGCATCTCGGGCTTGACCACCTCGCTGGTGAACACGATCACCAGGCCGCTTTCGCCGACCCGGTTGAGCGCCTCCGCGAGTGGCAGGCCGAGGTAGCCGCTTTCCTCGGTCGCGGTGGCAGCCGACAGCGGCTGCGGGTAGGCACTAGCGATAGCGAGGGCGACCACCACTCCCCAAAGCCAGATACGCGACGGCACGCTGATCGCACAGGGGACGCTCATCGCCACCGAACCCTACCAACTTCCGAGTCGTCACTGTGATCCGCGACCTCTGGTAGGGTCTCACGCGGAAGATCATCAGAATGAGGTCGTTTCAGCTGCGGTTCCTCGCGTTGAGTTGGTTGACGCTGCTCGGAACCGTGTCTCCTTCGATCGCCCAGACCCCCGACCACCCGAACATCCTGTTCATCGCGATCGACGATCTCAACGATTGGGTCGGGCCGCTGGGAGGCTTCGCCGACGCCATCACTGACCCGCAGATCCAGGCGCGGGTAACCCCCAACCTCGACCGGCTGGCGGCGCTGGGGGTTACCTTCACCAACGCCCAGGCCGCGGCGCCGGCGTGCAACCCGTCGCGGGCCTCGTTGCTGACTGGCATCGCGCCCGCGACGAGCGGTCAGGTCACCAACGCGCCGACCTACTTCCGCG
>JAQBHE010000112.1:0-3541 GCA_032128015.1 Holophagae bacterium | reverse complement strand
CCGATGTTCTCGACCACGAATCCGTCCTCGGTCCAGATCGCGAGATTGGGAGCGGTGACGAAGCCGCCGTCGATCAGCTGCGGAAAGCCGAGAGTGCCGACCAGGCCGCCCCACGTCCGTTTGCCGACCAGGGTGCCGAGGCCGAGCTTGTGGAACATCCACGGCAGCAAGTCGCCGCCCGATCCGGCGGTCTCGTCGATGATCATGACCTTGGGGCCAAGGATGGCCGCGCTCGGAGTCACCAGGTCATCGCCGTAACGGGTCGCCCAGTACGAGATCGCCGGCCGGCGCAGGTGGTCGATGTAGTAGTCGGCGACCTGGCCGCCGCCGTTGAAGCGCTCGTCGACGATAATCGCGTCCTTGTCCGCCTGGGGGAAGAAGTAGCGCTTGAAGTAGGTGTGCCCGAGGTTGGCGGTGTTCGGGACGTAGACGTAGGCGACTCGTCCGCCCGTGGCTGCCTCGACCTTGCGTAGGTTGCCCTCCACCCAGTCGCGGTTGCGCAACGAGGTCTCGCTCTCGACCGGCACCACTCGCGCGGTCCGCGATCCCTTGCCGTCGGGAGTCGGTCCGATCGTGATCTCGACCAACTTGCCGGCGGTGTTCTCGAAGCGCGCGTAGACATTGTCGATAACTCCAAGGTTGCGGCCGTTGATCGCCAACAGGTACTCGCCGGCCTTGGCCGAGACTCCGGGCTCGGTGAGCGGCGCCCTGAGATCGGGATTCCAGTTGAGGCCGCCATAGACCTTGAGGAAACGGTAGCGCCCGTTGGCGATCTCGTAGTCGGCGCCGAGCAGGCCGCCGGGAACGCGCTCCACCTCCTCGCGCTCGTCGCCACCGCCGACCCGGTGATGACCGACCGCGAGCTCACTGCACATCCAGCGCAACACCCGGTTGAGGTCGTCGCGGGTGGCGAGGTGGGGCAGCAGCTCCGAATAGCTCTCGCCGAGCGCGGTCCAGTCCGCGCCGTGCATCCCCGGGTCGTAGAAGTAGTCGCGGTTGATGCGCCACACTTCGCGGAAGATCTGCTCCCACTCGGCGCGGGGCTCGACGCGTACCGTCAGCTTGTCGAACGCGAGCTCGGTCTTGGCGACGTCGATCGGAGCTACGGCGTCGGCGATGCCCCACTTGTCACCGCCAGCCCGGTAGAGGATCTTGGTGCGGTCTGCAGAGAGCGCGTAGCCGGTGATGCCGCTTGCGAGCACGGTCTCCTCGCGCTTGTCGAAGGCGAACTGCACCAACTCGCCCGAGCGCGGCGCTCCCGGCCTGGCCGACCCGAGCCGGCGGTAGAGGACCTTGCCAGCGCCTCCGGCCTTCAAGTCGGCGTAGCTGCCCGAGGCCACCGGCAAGGCGAGGATGCGCTGCGAAATGCCGTCGAAGTCGATGCGAACCGGCTCGACCGCCGGCTCGGCGGCCGAATCCTTGGCCGGTTTCTCTGTGCCCTTGGACTTGTCGGCGTCGGGCTCCAGGGTGACCTCGTCGCTCTCCGGGCGCAACGGCGACTCGCGATCGGCGCGCAGCACCGCGACGTAGATCTCGCGGGTGAGCTCCATGTCCGCGTTGGACATCGAGAACCAGTTCTTGACCGGGCCGGCGTCGGTGGAGGCGAAGAAGTAGAGGAGGTCGCCCTTTTCGTCGAACGTCGGCTCGGCGGCGTCGGACAGACCGTCGGTGACCTGTTGCGACTGGCCGGTGGTGGTGTCATAGATCCAAACCGTCGAGATCTCTGCCGGAGTGTTCAAGGAGTAGGCGAGCCAACGCGAGTCCGGCGACCAGGCGACCTCGAGGGCGCGGATGTTGGCGGGGCCAAAGTGCGGTTCGTGCGCGATCTCAGCAGCCGCGCCCGACTCGAGGTCGAGGACGTAGAGCGCCCACGAGTTGTCGATGTAGGCGATCCGCTTGCCGTCGGGCGACCAGCGCGGTTGCTCATAGAACCCGTGTCCGCGGAGCGGATAGACCTTGGGCTCGCCGCTGCCGTCCTGGGCTCGCAGGTGCAGCGAGTACTCGCCGCCGGAGTCAGAGAAGTACGCGATCCGGCTGCCATCGGGCGACCAAGACGGTTCGCGTTCAAAGACTCCCGGAGTCAGGGTCAAGTTGCGAGCGTCGCCCTTCTTGGCCGGCAGGGTGATGATCTCGCCGCGGTACCCGAACACTGCTCGCTCGCCCTTGGGCGAGAGGCTTGCGGACTGGAACCACTGGCTGCCTGTGACCCACCGCGGCTGCGTCTCGTCGAGGTCGTCGGCGACGCCGATCCGTAGGCGCTTCGCGGTCTTGGTGCCGGGGTCGAACAGGTGCAGGTAGCCCGCCTGTTCGAAGATCAGGGTGTCGTGACTGCCGCTGAGGCGCTCGAGCGGGAAGTCGTCGAAACGAGTGTGCTGATCGACCTTGCCGTTTGCGGTGTCGAACGAGAACAGGTTGAACTCGCCGCTGCGGTCGGAGCGGAACCAAACCGCGCCGCCGATCCAGACCGGGTCGGTGTCGTTGCAGCGACCCACCGGCTGCGGCACCTGGCGCACCGAACGGTCACGGACGTCGTAGATCCAGATCCGCGAGGTGGTGCCGCCGCGGTAGTTCTTCCACTGCTGGAAGGCCTCCGGGATCGGGATGTAGGCGATCTTGGCGCCATCGGGCGAGTAGCTGGCGCGCAGGCCGTTGGGGATCGCCAGCTGAGTCGGGAACCCGCCGCCGACCGGCACGGTGAAGAGCTGCAGATAGCGGCCGGTGAAGACGTTGCGCGGCGAGGCGAACAGCACCGCCGAGCCGTCGGGGGTGAAGCCCTGGACGACGTCGACCGAGGGGTGATAGGTCAGCCGCGTGGGTGCGCCCCCCGAGATCGGCATCACGTAGACGTCGACGTTGCCGTCGTACTCGGCGCTGAACGCGAGGGTGGCGCCGTCGGGCGAGAAGCGAGGGCTGTTCTCGTCTCCTTCGTGGCTGGTCAGGCGACGCACCGCCGTGCCATCGCGCCCGGCGAGCCACAGATCGCCGGCGTATGCGAAGGCGACGTGATGGTCGCTGACCGCCGGCTGGCTGAGCAGTCGGGTGTCTTGGAAGTCGACGGCAAGCGTCGGCGCGGCAATGGTCGGGAGGACGAGGATCAGTGCGGGTAGGAGAGACCGGTGCTGCATGGGCTGCCCTCAGAGGTTAGCGACTTCGCGCTCGAGCACCTCCGCGTACTTGCGAATCGCCTGCTCGCGGAGTCGGGGGAGGTGGGTGGTGGGGAACAGGTCTTCGGTGCCCTGGTAGTCGCGCAAGACCTCGCGGGCGACCACGATCTTGTGGACCTCGGTGGGTCCGTCGGCGAGCGCCATGTGGAACGAGTCGAGGACTCCGGCCCCGAACGGCATCTCGTTGGACACTCCCAGCGAGCCGTGGAGCAGCAGGGCGCGGGTAAACACGTCGTGGTAGACCTTGGGCATCGCGATCTTGACCGCTGAGATGTCTTTGCGCACCCGGCGGTAGTCCTGGTACTTGTCGATCCGCCAGGCGGTGCGCAGCACCAGCAGCCGGAACTGCTCGATCTCGATCCACGAATCGGCGATCT
>JAQBHE010000111.1:0-8552 GCA_032128015.1 Holophagae bacterium | reverse complement strand
GAGATCAGCCGCTTCTTGAGCCCGAGGTGGGCGAGCAGGGCGCCGGTTCTTCGGGTGTCTTCGCAGGCGATGAGATCGGCGGCCTCGAGGGCGGAGGCGGCGCGCGGCGACAGATCCGCCAGGTTGCCGATCGGGGTCGCTACCAGGGTGAGCTTGCTCAGTGCTGCTTCCTCAGCGCCACTTCTTCCGTGTCACTTCCTCAGTGTCACTTCCTCAGCGCCACTTCCTCAGCGCCACTTCCTCAGGGCCGCTCCGTGATCTCGTAGCTGGTCGGGCGGTACAGGCTGTGGTACTGGCCGAATGCCGAGAAGACCCGCGACAGGTAGGCACGGGTCTCTTGGAACCCGACCTTGGTGAGGAACTCGGCGGGGTCCTTCGACAGGCAGTAGCGTTCCCAGAGCAGGGCCTGGTCCTCGCCGGCGTTGTATGCGGCGATGGCCTGTGGCCAGCTCTCGCCGAAACGGTCGAGAAGCTCGCGCAAGTAGGCGGCGCCGAGCTCGATCGACACTTCGGGCCTCTCGAGGTCGCGAGGCGTGATCACGCCCATGCCATTGTTGCGGGCGACCCGCTCGGCAGTCGTAAGAACGAACTGGGTCAAGCCGCGGGCCGCCGCCGCTGACGCCGCCCGGGGATCGAACTTGCTCTCCTCGCGGATCAGCGCGGCCAGCAACAGGGGCTCGATGCGATGGCGCTCCGCCGAACGCTCGATCAGCGGCCGGTACGAGAACGGATAGAGCGCGCGGCGCAGGTCGTCGGCCAACAACGGTTCCGGGATTCGTTTCGGCACTCGTTTTTGGAGGATCTCGGCGATCAGCAGCGAATCGCGGGTACGCCCGGCCGCTTCGAGATGGCGGCTGGCGGTCAGCGCGAGGTCCGGCCGGGCGACCGGAAAATGTCGGAGCGCCGCGCCCGCTCCCTCGGACCAGATCCCGAGCGCGAGCAGCTGGTCCTCGGGCTCGGTCAATGTCGCTGACCAGATGGGCCAGGAATCGACCGCCACCGGCAGGGAGGAGACCACATGCTGGCCCGGGTGATCGCGAACAAAGCGCTGCTCGAGCCGCGCTCGCAGCTCCTCTCGACGAGGATCGGATGGTTGCACGCCGAGCAGGATCCAGGAATCGAACCAGCGGCTGGAGTCGTTTCCCGAAGCGTCAGCGCGCGCTTGCGCCGCTGCCGCCAGTCCCGGCGTTGCCAGCCGCACCATCGCCAGCTGCGACATCGGATCGAAGTAGTCGCGACGGATGGTTCGCAAGTAGGCGTCGATGGCGGCGCTGGGATCGCCCGCGGTCTCGGCCAGCCGCCCGCGCCAGTAGTGGACCTCGCCGGCGGAGTCGTTGCTCCAGGCCGCGGCTTCGGACAGCCAACGTTCGGCGCGATCGAGCCGCTTCTGAGCGAGGTCCGAGGCGGCCAGGAACAGCGCCGCGCGCGTGCGCTCGGCGCCCGCCAGTCGCTGGACCTTGAGCACTTCGTAGAGCTCGAGCGCTGGCTCCTCGCGACCCGCGAGCCAGTCGAGCCGCAGCGCCCCGAGGAGCGAAGCCGAGGCGAAGCTGCCCTCGCGTTGGGCAACGAACGCCCGGCGATAGCCGTCGGCTGCCGCCGAAAAGTGGCCGGCGAGCTCGAGCGAACGCGCGCGGTGGTATAGCGCTTGCGCGATCTGGTGGGGCGTGGCGGTGCGACTCGCGAGGTCGGCGTAGCGCTCGGCCGCCAGTTCGAAGTGACCGATCCAGAACGAGCTACGGACCCACTGGAAGCGAGTGTCGAAGTCGCGGGTCGACCGGATCCGGGAGTCGAGCTGGAGGACGACGCGCCCGAGCAGGTCGGCGGAGCGATCGAAGATCCGGTGCTCGAGGAACGCCGAGCCCACGAGCTCGAGTGTGGCGACCTGGCTGTAGGTGTCCGGGAATGCGCCGAGACGCCGCGCTGCAGCAAGTGCGGCGACATCCGAGGTCGATTCCTCGAGCAGCGCGACCAGGGTCTGTCTAGCGGTGTCGTTCCTGCCCACCCGCAGGTCGCAGTCGGCCCCGGCGAGCTCGATCAGGCGGCGAACGCCATTCCGAAAGCTCGCCGGCCGCAAGCCGCCGAGAAGCCGGCAATCGCCGCCCTGCTCAAGCGCACGCGCGAGCAGGTCGATCGCCGGACCGACGACCGAGCTCGGGGGGTTGGAGGCCAGCAGGGTCGCGGTGAGTCCGGCGGCTACCTCGGGGTGACCGAGGAGATCCTGGTCGATGGCGATCCGCAGGCGGGCGTGACCGGAGAGCTTGGGGGTCGCGGACAGCGCCAAAGCAAAGCTCTCGGTGGCCTCGGCCCGCCTGCCCAGCCGGTCCAGGAGATCGCCCTGCAGGTAATGCAATCCGAGGCGCGCAGCGGTATCGGGATCGGCTTCGAGAGCTCGTGAGGTTGCAGCGAGCGCGGTGTCGAGAAGCCCGTCACCCTGGAGCTGGACGATCGCGATTCGCGGGTCGTTCAGCGCCACCATCAGCAACAAGACCGCCGGCATGGAGCTCGCTTCGGGGGTCAATCGGCTAGAAGGTTGGCGGGCGCGCGGGCTCGGTGCGGGTCGGGCGAAGGTCTGAGACGCTTGCTCGCGCGGCCTTTCGGGCACTCGGTGTCGCGCCTGGTGTCGCGCCTGGGAGTCGCTTTGGCCAGCTCACGGCACCCTTTCTACTCTCGCACCCAAGCTCTGCAATTTCGATTCCATCCGCTCGTAGCCGCGCTCGAGGTGGTAGATGCGATCGACCGTGGTCACGCCTTCGGCGATCAGGGCGGCGAGCACCAGGCAGGCCGACGCCCGGAGATCGGTCGCCATCACCTTGGCTCCCGACAAACCTGTCGGACCAAAAACCCTGGCGAACGAGCCGTCGATCTCGATGCGAGCTCCCATCCGACCCAGCTCCGGGACGTGCTGGAAGCGGTTCTCGAAGACGCTCTCGCAGACCGTGGCGATACCGTCGGCCTGGGTCATCACCGCGAGGTACTGGGCCTGGAGGTCGGTTGGGAACCCGGGGTGCGGAGCCGTGACGACGTCGCGCGAGCGGATCGCCCCTGAGTGGATCACCCGGATGCCATCGGACTCGATCCGGACATCGCTACCCATTTCCTGGAGCTTCTCGAGCAGAGAGGCGAGGTCCGGGGCGCGCGCGCCAGCGACCAAGACATCGCCCCGAGTGATCACCCCCGCGAGGAGGTAGGTGCCGGCCTCGATGCGATCGGGAATCACCCGGTGGGCGGCCGGGCCCAGCTCGCGGACGCCTTCGATCTCGAGGCGATCGCTGCCGGCGCCCTCGATCCGCGCCCCCATCGCTTCGAGCAGCTCGGTGAGGTCAACGATCTCGGGCTCGCGCGCGCAGTTCTCGAGCACCGTTGTGCCTTCGGCGAGGGTCGCGGCCATCACCAGATTCTCGGTGCCGGTCACGGTCGGGCTCGCGAACCGGAAGCGACAGCCGCGAAGGCGCGCTGGATGTCCAGTGCCCCCACTGCCCCCACTGCCCCCGGTGCGCGCTGTGACGTAGCCGTGCTCGAGCTCGACCTCGGCGCCCATCGCCTCGAGTCCCAGAAGATGCTGGTCGATCGGTCGCACGCCGATGGCGCAGCCGCCGGGAAGTGACACCCGGGCGTAGCCGCGCCGAGCAAGCAGCGGGCCGAGAACCAGCACCGAGGCCCGCATCGTCTTGACCAGCTCGTACGGAGCCTCCGGCTGATCGGGGATCGAATGCGCCGATAGCGCGAGCTCCCCGGGCTGCGCCGTGGCCTCGACCCCGAGATGCTCGAGCAAACGGGTCATCGTGGCGATGTCGCGAACCTGGGGCAGCCCGGACAGGGTCAGCGGATGGTCGGACAGCAGACTCGCGGCGAGCGCTGGCAAGGCGGCGTTCTTGGCGCCGCTGACCTCGACCCGTCCGCTCAGGCGGTTGGGGCCTTCGATGCGAAACTTGTCCACCGATTGCTGCTTGGTTCCGAGGTGGCCTTGCTCCGCGGACGAACGCCGAGTTGTACCACGACGCCGAGCGCAGGAGAAGCTTCGAAACAGCTCCGAGACTCGGTGACGGCTGCTCTCAGAACATGCTCAGTGCCTGCTCAAAGCATCTTGAACCGACCGACCTCGGTCGCGGACTGGCCCACTTCGACATCGATCGGGGTGGTTTGGTACTGGCTGCGAATCGCCTTGACCCAAGCCTTGGCGCGGGAGGTCAGTCGACCCTGTTCGTCCATCAGGCGCCCCGGGCAGAGCAGGATCCCGAGGTCGGCACCCTCGTAGAGGTAGTCGCGGACGCCGGCGATACGCAGGAAGAAAGCCTCGTTGTCGCGCTCGACGGTGCGGCGGTGAACCTGGGCCAAGAGGAAGTGCGCGGTCGAGTCGTCGTCGAGCGCCCACACCCCCGAAGCCGGCGCCTGGTCGATCAGCTCGGTCGAGTCGCGGGTGTGCTTGATCACCAGCTGACTCCAGGTGTCGATGTAGGCGGGATCGGCCCAACGCCGATTGATCGCGTCGACATCGAGCTGGAAGTCGACGTCGAAGAACTCGAGGAGGTGAAACAGGAACAGCGGCGCGTCGGCGTGGGCGAAGGCCGCGAGGTTGGTCATGGAGCTCGCGCCGGTCACCCGCGGGTTGATCTCGCCCAGGTACAACGCTCCGGAGCCGCGGTCGATCAGCCAGTCGACCTCGAAATAGCCGCGGTAGCCGCGCTCGGCGAGCGCGTCGCCGAGGCGCACGGTCTGCTGCTGGGCGCGCTGACGGATTTTCTTCGGGAAAGCATCCGCCACCACTTCGTTGCCGCACCAGCCGCCGCGATACGGTGTCAGCTCCGGGAAGCCCACGAGCTCGGTCATCAGCGGTCCGACGATGGTGCCGCTGCGGGTGATGCAGGCCTCGAGCGCGGTGCCGAGCACATCCACCCGCTTCATGATCTTGAGCTCGCCCTGGCCGATCATGCCGTCGCGGTGGCGGTTCCAGTCCTTGCGGTTCTTGATGAAGAAAGTGGTGTGTCCGGAATCACCATAGGCGGTCTGGACCACCAGGTCGTCGCCCAGCCGGGCGCTTTTTTGGCGGAGCTTCGCGAACGAGTCCACTCCGGTCGCCAGCACGTTGGGGACACTGCGCACCCGGGCCTTGTTGCCGATCCGCGTGGTGTTGATCTTGTCGTCGATCACCGAGCGCAGCTGGGCCGACGGGAAGCAGACTTCGAGGCCGAGCTCGCGGCACAGCTCCTCGGTGCGCTCGTCGAAGAACAAGAACACCGCCTTGCCGCCCGCGCCGCGGCGCGCGATGAACTCGCGCACCTGGGGATGCTCGAGCAGGTAGTTGACGATCTCTTCGAGGCTCTGGAAAACCTCGTGCGGGCGCTCGTCGGGCACGAAGACGTTGGGGTGGAGGCCGTCGAAGCAGTCGACGTAGTTGATGTAGCGAAAGCGGTGCACCCACTCGTCGATGCCGAGGAGATTGAACGGCGTGGCGCTGATGAAGTACACCGGCTCGTCGTTCTGGTAGAAGAACTGGCGCAGATCGGAGATCCCTTCGAGCTTCCGCTTCTTCTGGGCGTGGTGACGGATCGCCCTCCCGGCGCCGGATTTTGCCGGGGTAGCCGGTCGCGGCGGGTGGGGGCTCTCGGATCGTCGGGTGATCGACTTGCTCATGCGGTCCGTTTCCTTTCTCGCTCGTTCCTATCGTGCTCCGTCTTCGCCGCCGCCTCAGGCCGCGTTGTCCGCTCGCGTCGAGCCTCGTAATCGTCGAGCGCTTGTTGGGTGAACACCCGGAGGCCGAGCTCCGGCCGAAAGCCGTGGATCTCTTTGACATCGACCTTCTCGAGGTACTGGAGGATCTCGGGACTCAGGATCTGGCCCGGCACCAGGACCGGAAAACCCGGGGGGTAGGGCGTGACGAATCCTGCGGAGACGATTTCGCGGCCAGTCTCGATCGCCGCGCCCAGCGTGCTATCGAGCGGCAAGTACTCGCTACGCTCGACGTCGTAAGCGAGGAACGAAGCGCTGCGCAGGTCACCCTCGCGGGTGGTCGAATCGGGCGTCGACAGAAACGCACGGTGGAAGCGCGAGAAATTGGGCAGCGGCGGCAGCTCGTCGGTGAGTGCTTTCACCCGGCGGTCGTGAAGCGCGCGCTCGGCCGGGTTGAGATCCTCATTGCGCTCCGCGAGGCTCTCGGCGATCCGGGTCAGCACTTCGATCAGGTGGGCCATCGCGCCGCGGGTGGTGCCGATGTGGACCATGAACAGCACGGTGTTGCGCGAGGTCTTGTGATCTGGGTGTCGTGGGCATCGATCAGGTGGTTCTTGAACGTGTCGCCGTCCATCCCGACACCCGCGATCCACAGGGTGACCCGGGTCGGTTCGAGCGCGAACTCGTCGCGGTTCCAGGCGTCCTCCATGCGACCCCAGCCGGTCTCGGGGTCGTAGTAGAGGCGGAGTCCAGAAGGCCGGAACGCCTCGGGGACCATGTCGCCAGGGCCGAGTACCCGGAAGTACTTGCGCAGCAAGGGATGGCTGCTGAGCCGCCGGCGCAGAGTCATCGCCAGCTCCAGGCTGCGCTGCACCAGCTCGTATCCTTCGAGCTCGACCTGGCGCCGGCCGATGTCGAGCGAGGCCAGGATCTGGTAGTTCGGCGAAGTCGAGGTGTAGGTCATGTACGCCGAGCTGAACGCTTCGGCTGAGCGTTGCTCGAAGTCCTGGTCGAAGACGTGGATCATCGACCCTTGGCGCAGCGCGGTGAGCGTTTTGTGGGTCGATTGGGTCACGTACACCCGCACCCGGGCCTGGCTCGGATCGGGCAGGAGATCGTGGTCGAGCCAACGGTCGGCGTCATCGGGCAGTGCATCCCACTGCTTGCGCCACCCCTCGTAGGTGCGGCGGTACTCCGGGCTGCGCAGGCGATCGCGCAGCCTTCGCGCCGCGTCCATGCCGGTGCGCCGACGCAGGGTGGGGTGAAAGGTGGCGAAGGCGAACCACGCCTCGTCCCACAAGAAGACCAGGTCGGGCTTGATCGCGAGACACTCCTGCATCACCCGCTCGGGATGGTAGGTGATGCCGTCGAAGGTGCAGTTGGTCAGCAAGACCATGCGCAGGCGGTCGAGCTTGCCGGCATCACGCAGGGCCAGCATCTGCTGTTTGATCTGGCGCAGCGGCACCGCGCCATAGAACGAGTACTCCGACAGCGGATAGGGGTCGAGGTAGAGCGGGAAGGCCCCCGCCAACTGCATCGCGTAGTGGTGTGACTTGTGGCAGTCGCGGGTGATCAGGACGATGTCGCCGGGTTGGAGCAGGGCGTGGGCGACGATCTTGTTGGCGGTGGAGGTGCCGTTGGTGACGAAGAAGGTCCGGCGGGCGCCGAAGGCGCGGGCGGCGAGGTCCTGCGCCTCGCGGAGCGTTCCGTGGGGCTGGAGCAGCGAGTCGAGGCCGCCGGTGGTCGCCGAGGTCTCGGCCTGGAAGATCTTGTTGCCATAAAAGCGCGCCATGTCCTGGATCCAGTTGGAGCGCGCGATCGACTTGCCGCGCGAAAGCGGCATCGCGTGGAACACCCCGGTGGGACGCTGGCTGTAAGCCTTGAGCGCGTTGAAGAAGGGCGTGCGATAGCGGTCGCCGACTCCCTTGAGCAGGTTGCTGTGCAGCTCCGCGTAGTCCTCCTGGCGGTAGAACACCCGCTTGAAGGGCAAGCGGCCGCTGCCGGAGATATCTTCCACCGGCGCGTCGGTGACCAAGAACAGGTCGAGCTCGGGACGAAGCTGGTGCAGCAGCTCTCCGAGCAGGATGCTGCTTTTGCCTTCGACCTCCTCGTCGAGGTGGTGCGGGCCGAGTGCCGCGAGGTAGCCCTGGAGGATCTCGAGCGGCTGCTCGGAGCGCAGCGGTACCGAATAGCGGACCACGCAGCTCTGGATGCTGTAGTTGAAGAGCACCGCGATCAGCGCGTCCTCGAGGCTCGGCACGAACACCAACTCGTACACGAACGGGTCGTCGGCGGAGCGCAGCTCGAGCAGCTTGCGGCGTACGTCCTCTTCCTCGTCCGGACTCAGATCGTCGACCACCAGGACTTCGAAGTAGTGGCGGCCCTCGGCCGAGCTCTCCTTGAGACCGGCTCCGGAGTCGACGTCGGCGTGGTCCTCGAGGTCGCGATCCCCTTCCGGTGCTCCGGCTCGGTGGCGGTAGGTGCCATTGGCGAGCATCCGGGTGATTCGGCCCACCCGGCGTGCCAGCCGGCTCCAGTTCTCATCGGCGACGAGCTCGTCGAGCTGGCCGAGCGCCAGGCGCCCGGGAAACGCCCAGTACAGCTCGATCGGCCGCAAGATCCGGAGCGCCTGCTCGACCTCTTGAACGTTGGATTCGAGGTGGACGCCGCGGGCAGCCCGCTCCGCTGCGACCCGCAGCCGATCCCAGGTGTCGTAGCGCAGCAGCGAGGCGTTGAGGTGTCGGCCCAGCTCGCTGCGCACCGGGATCGCGGCGTCTTTCAGCTCGGCGGTCGTGGCGCTCGCGGGCGAGAGGACGGGGCTGGGTTCTACGGTCATGGCGTTTCTCCTGCGTGCTCTTCTGCGTGCGGTCGCGGGCCGACGATCG
>JAQBHE010000110.1:0-7202 GCA_032128015.1 Holophagae bacterium | reverse complement strand
GCCGAGCGTGGCGCGGGTGCCGGCGCGGTCGCTGGCATCGATGTCGTTGTCGCCGAACTGTCGGCTGCGCGACACCTGGAGCGCATAACGGCTAGCGCCGGCGACTGGCTGCCATTCGAGGGTGAGGCGATCGGTGACATCGATGTCGACGCTGGCGGCATCGGCCGGCAGGAGCAACACCGGCGGCGGTGGCAGCCCGACTGTCGGCCCGAATACCGCTGCGGTCTGGGTCACCTGTTCGCGTTCTCCGAGATCGCGCGTGATCCCGTTCCGAAGCGAGCGCACCCGCGCTCGACCCTGGGCGACTTTCACCTCCGACTCCGTGGACCCCTCCCCGATCTCGAGCGACACCTTGGAGTTCTCCGCCACCGTCAGTTCGCTGAACGGGGTCTTGATTCCACTCGGTGCGGCGGCGGTGTCCAGGCGCACCCAGCCATACTCCATGACCCCCAGCGACGGCTCGGGGCCGGAGAGATCGCGGCTCAGTTTCATCGCCGACTTGGGGCGTAGCACGAACACCGTGTCTTCGTCGCGGAAGTGGATCTCGGCCGAAGATTGGCCGCCGGTGCGCACATAGTCGCCGTCGTTGAGCTCGACCCGAGGGTAGGCGCGGAGGAACTCTCCGGTCTCGCCGCGGGCATAGCGGACGTCGCCCTGGACACTGCGAAACCAGGCGATGCTGCCCGCGGTGCGGATCCGCAGCGACACCTCCTGGAGGATGTCGAGGCTCTCTTTGCCAGCCAAAACTGCCGCGGCAAACTCGTCGCGGGTGAGCGCGGCGGTCGCCCGCGACCTGGCCGCGGTCGCGACCTCGAGCTCGGAAAGATACCCGCGGTGCTCGGGTCGCGCGCGCAGCTGCTGGTCCAGCCGCTCGGCCTCGGTCACCAGCTCGAACGCCCGCTGCCGGGTGCGTTCGGCGTTCCACCGCTCGTAGCCGACAAACGCCCCCAGGCCCAGGATCGAGAGCACCGACACCCCGATCCCGAGGCGCACGGCGTCCACCGATACGCCGTACCACTCCCGTGATCGTCGGTTCTTCGAGCTCCGGCGGCTGGTCATTGGGCGCACATTGCCTGGTCCTCTCGAGGGAGAGAACTGCCAGGGTTTATAGCACGAAGCGCTTGATCCAGCGCCACTTGCGCGCCGTCTGAACGCGGAAATTCGCCGGTTCTTCGCGCGAGCCCTTTGGTGGCGTCACGCCAACCCCATGGGTTGTCCGCGAGGTCCGCTGGTTGCTAGACTCCCGGCCTTGGTCCGCACCAGGTGCGGGGGGACGTCCGCACTCCGTGCGGAGGGACGTCCGCGCCCGGTGCGGATGGAGGCACAAGCATGCTGAAAGTGTTCCGAGACAACCTCAAGCGACTCGCCTGGGTGCTTTGGCTGGTGATCGCGGTGTTCGTTCTCCTGGTCTTCGCCGACTTCAACAACACCAGGACGGTCGCCAACTCACCCGACTCGACCGCCGCCACGGTGGCCGGCCAGGCGATCACGTTCGGCGACTTTCAGCGCCAGTATCGCGTTGTCGAAGATCGTTGGCGTGAGATCTACGGCCAGAACTACACCCCCGACCTGGCGCGCCAGCTGGGTCTGCCGATGCAGGCGATCGATGGCCTAGTGTCTCGCCAGATCCTGCTTCGTGAGGCCAAGCGGATGGGCTTGGAATCCACCGCGGGTGAGATCCGCACCGCGATCCTCGGGCTCGAAGTGCTCAAGGACGCGCAGGGCCGGTTCATCGGCTACGACGAGTACAAGCGACTGCTGGTAGCCAACCGCATCGAGGTCGCGGACTTCGAGCGCGGGATCGCCGAGCAGGCGCTGCTCGAGAAGCTCAGCGGCGCGCTCGCCGCTGGCGCCTGGATCTCCGACAGCGCGGTCGAGCAGGCGGGACGACTAGAGGCCGAGACCGCGGCGATCCGCTACCTGAAGCTGAACGCCGCAGGGATGCCCGAGACCGCGGCGGCCAGCGACCAAGAGCTCGCGGTCTACTTCGACGCCCATCGGGAGGACTATCGGCTGCCGGAGCGCCGTCGGATCGGCTACCTGTCGGTGAACTCGAACACGGTGCGCGCGGAGCTCGAGATCACCCCCGATGAGCTGCGTGAGTACTACCAGGCCAACCAGGCGGAGTTCACCCAGGAAGAACAGCTTCGCGCCCAGCACATCCTGCTGTTCGTCGGTCCCCAGCGCACCGCCGAACAGGCTCGCGAACAGCTCACCGCGGTGCGCGAACGGATTGCCTCTGGCGCGGACTTCGCGACTTTGGCGGGCGAGATCTCGGAGGACGATGCGACCAAGGCCCAGGGCGGCGACTTGGGATTCTTCCCCCGCGGCCGGATGACCCCGCAGTTCGAGGCCGCCGCCTTCGGCGCCGCCGAGGGCGAGCTCGTCGGACCGATCGAGAACCAGCTCGGGCCGCGCACCGGCTTTCACCTGATCCTGGTCAACGCCAAGCGACCGGGCGGAGTGCAGCCGTACGAGACGGTCGAGAACCGCATCCGGGTCACCCTGCTCAACGAGCGCGCCCGTACCGAGTCCGAGCGCCGGGCGAAGGACCTCGCCGAGCGCATCGCCAAGGAGCCAGCCGCGACCGAAGAGGCCCTACGCGCCATCGCTGCGCGCGAGACCGTGCCCGTCGAGATCCTCGAGCCGGCCGCCGCCGATGACGCGTTGCCGGGAATCGGTCGCAGCACGCCGTTCGCTCGCGCCGCCTTCGCGGCCGAGGTCGGCAAACTCTCGGAGCCGATCCAGATCGCGGCCGGATGGGCGATCTACAGTGCCCTCGAGATCCAACCACCGCGGCTGCCCGAGCTCGCGGAAGTGATCGAACAAGTGCGGGCGGATGCCCAGCTGGAGCGCCAGAACGAGCTGGCCCGCGCACAGCTCACCGAGGCCAAGCAGGCACTCGCCGCCGGCAAGACCTTCGAGCAGGTAGCGAAAGACCTGGGCGTCGAGCTCGCTTCCAGTGCCGCCTTCCGCCAGGACGGAACGATCACCGGCCTCGGACTCGCCCGTGATGTGGCCGCCGCCGCGCTCGCCCTCGAGACCGGCTCGGTCGGCGGCCCGACCGCGGTCGCCGACGGTCTGGTGTTGTTCGAGGTCACCGAACGGACGCACTTCGACCCCGTCGCCTTCGCCGCGAACCGCGAGCAGACCCGGGAGCGCCTGCGCAACGAGCGCGTCGACAGCCTGCTGCAGTCGGTGATCGAGCAGCGCAAGCGCGAGCTCGAGGTGACCTACAGCCGAGAGTTTCTGGCCAACTTCGGACAAGACGGCCAGCTCCCCGGCACTTAGTGCCGCACCTGGTGGAGCCCGGATGATCGGGTCGCTGCGCGGGGCGCTCCGCCGGATCACTCCGGAACTGCTGCTGCTCGACGTCGGCGGCGTCGGCTACGCGGTGCGCGCGCCGCTGTCGACCTACTACGAACTGGCCCAGATGGCGCCGGGCAGCGAGGTCGAGCTGCTGGTCCATACCCAGGTCCGCGACGACGCCATCGAGCTGTTCGGCTTCTTAACCGAGCTCGAGCTCCAGCTGTTCCAACAGCTGATCTCGGTCAACGGCATCGGACCGCGACTGGCCCAAGGAGTGTTGTCGGGCATGGCGCCGCCCGAGCTGCTCGCGGCGGTCGCCGGCGGCGATGTCGCTCGACTGGTGCGAATCCCCGGAGTCGGCAAGAAGACCGCCGAACGGATGGTGCTCGAGCTGCGCGACAAAGCGGCCAAGCTCGCCGCCGCCGCCGGCACGACCGTGGCCGCCGTACCCAGCGAGGACCACGACCTGGTCGAGGCACTGGTCAACTTCGGGTATCGACAGGTCGCCGCCGAGCGCGCGGTCGCCCACGTCCGCAAGCACCACCCCGATGCCGAGTTCGGCGAGCTACTGCGGCTGAGTTTGCGCGATATTTCGAAGTTGTGACGCCGTCGACGAAGTTCGTTTGCTCCTCTGGCCCCCAGGAGTACACTGGAGACATGACCAAGGCGGAGATCACAAAGGCTGCTCTCGAGCTGCCCAAAGATGATCAGCTCGAGCTCGCGGACGTGCTCTTTGACATGGCCGCGCCCACACCTGAGTGGCACCGTGAGCTGGTGCGAGAAGCGGTCGAGAGCTATCAGCAGGATCCCGATGCCGGTCGCTCGTGGCAAGAGGTGAAGGTGGAGCTCTGGCCGAATCTGTGAGGCTGCTTCTCCGGACTCAGGCGATCCAAGATCTCGCCGACGCGAAGCACCACTACGCGGGCATCGACCGACAGCTCGAGCACCGCTTCGGTGCGAGCTTCAACCTACTCTGCGAGAACCTGCAGCAGTTCCCAGGACGCGCGCCTGTCTTCGAGGCACCCGTGAAACGAGCACGAGTTCCGGCCTCTCTCCCCTGGGCGCCTTCTACATGCCAGAAGCCCGAGTCTCGATCCTGTCGCCCCTGCTTCTGAACTGGCGTACTAGGTCCTCCCGGTCCGTCGCGGAGGCCTAGCATGCCGGTAAGGTATATATACCTTACCGGCATGGTGTAGACGGAGAAAACCTCCAACTTCGCGACCGCCGTGTTTCCCGCCGCTTCCCGCTGCGACCGCCGGATCACTAGACGATGGCCTCGACATCAGGTATATATACCTGATGTCGAGGACCACAGCGTGACCTTGAAGCCGACTCTGTCCAGAAATCACGTCTCGGAGCTGATCGAGAAGAGGAGCCGTCGTGTCTTCAAGGAGTCCGATCTCAAGGAACTCTTGTTCGAGCTGCAAACCGAGCGGAACGTCGCGACCGGAGTCAAGCTGCACGATTTGGTGGAGTTCCTCCTGTCGGAGACGTCGTTCCGAAGGGTGCCGCTAGCCGCCGGGCCCTATCCTGGCGTGGTGCGCTACGTCTGGATAGAAGCTTCTCCGTATGAGCTCGGAATGTCCCTCCGGCCGGGCGCCTACCTGACTCACGCTACCGCGGCGTTTCTGCATGGTCTGACCGAGCATGTGACCAGGACGGTCTACTGCAACAAGGAGCAGACCCCGAAGGGGCCGCCCGACTCGTCGCTGACGCAGGATGCGCTAAATCGGGCGTTCTCCAGGGAGCAAAGGAGCTCAAGGTACATCTTCAAGGCTGAAGGCTGGGAGTACGTCCTGTTGAGCGGCAAGTACACCGGAGGACTGGAGATCGGCTCTGTGGAGGACGTCCATGGCGTCCCCATCCCGGTAACGAAGCTAGAGCGTACCCTGATCGACCTTGTTGTCCGTCCGGCTTACGCGGGTGGCGTCCTTCAAGTGCTTGAGTGTTTCCGCGAAGCCCGCGGGAGCGTATCGACGAGGGTTCTTCTCCGGACCCTCAAGCTCCTTGAGTATCTCTACCCCTACCATCAGGCGCTTGGGTTCTACATGGAGCACGCGGGCTTCGACGAGCGCTCTTTGGCGAGTCTCAGGGATCTGGGATTGAACTACGACTTCTACTTGGCTCATGGGATGGCCGAGAAACGCTACGACGAGTCCTGGCGACTATTTGTCCCAAAGGGGCTCTAGGGTTTCAACCAGCTCGGCAATCTCCTCGAAGTAGTAGTCGAACCCAGCGGTATTACGAGGGCCTACGACCTGCTCCACGGTCTTCTTCCAGCTCTCGCGGTGAAACTCGCGCACTTGCTGAGCGGAGATCCTCGAGAGCAGAAACAGCGGCACGTCCTTCGCGCCGAAGATGAGCGAGAAGAGCTCGCGGTTCTCCGGCGCGAGAAGATTGATCGATGGGCGCGCCTCGCGGATCGTGTGAATATCGAAGAAGTCTCGAGAGCGAGACGCCGGATGCTTTCTTCGTCCGTATTCCGGTAGCTGCTGGCAAATCGCCCGCAGCTTCTCGATCAGGATCATCTCGAGGCTGTAGACGCGGATCGTGTAGGCGTCTACCTCGACCTCTTCGGTCTTCCAGTACTCCCCAATGCTGATATCAATAGGAAAGCTCCGAATCTGTTCTGCTCCGACCAAGAGTGCGCTTCTCCTTTGCGCCCCGAGATCTCCGGAGAGTTCTCTGTATCGCTGGCGGCCCATCACTTTGAACTTCACCCGGTAACCACGGTCATGGCCCGCGCCCCTTGACTCGATCGTCACGTCAAAACGCTGTAACGCCCTTCGCATCGAAACGGTCTCGCAGAGAGGCTTCGATGAGCCTTCGGAGCTTCTCTGGTGCGAGGCAATCACCACGCCTATGCAGCGCCAAATCGAGATCCAGCGAGCTGCGCCTGCTTACCCCATGAGCAAGGAGGGCATTAGCGCCTCTAAGCACGAGCAGGTCGTATAGTTCGTCGCTCGCGAACATCGCGGTCAAGGCGGTGCGGCGGATCGTTTCGTAGTCCACGAGCCGAGCTTAGCCCCAGGAATAGGAGTGTGCCCGGTCAGAGCCCGGTCAGCGGCGGTCAGCTTCTGCATTCTCGCTATCAGGGCACGCTTTCCCCGTGGCGTTCGACCGCTCGGCTGGCGTCAGCGGCGCCCCACTAGAGCGCTTCCAGGAAGCTCCCAGCCTACAAGAAGGTGGGCATTTGTCGTGATCTTGTCCGCTCGGCCACCGACCGTTCGTTTCCAGGTCCGGCCTGCGGCCGCGAGCGCCAGCCCGCTATGATCCCAACGAGATGACCGACCGCCCGATCCTTTCCGGCGCCGCCGATGACGAGGATCTCGGGCTCGACCCTTCGCTGCGCCCGCGCAGCCTCGACGAGTACATCGGTCAGGCGCACGTCGTCGACAACCTGCGGGTGTTCATCCGCGCCGCCCGCGAGCGCGGCGAGAGCCTCGATCATGTCCTGCTGTTCGGCCCGCCCGGCCTCGGCAAGACGACGCTCGCGGCGATCATCGCCCGTGAGATGGGGGTGGCGCTGCGCTCGACCTCGGGACCGGTCCTCGAGCGCGCCGGGGACCTCGCGGCGATCCTCACCAATCTCGAGCCCGGCGAGGTGTTGTTCATCGACGAGATCCATCGCCTGGGACCGACGGTCGAGGAGATCCTCTACCCGGCGCTCGAGGACTATCGGCTCGACCTGGTGCTCGGCCAGGGACCGGCGGCGCGAACGGTGAAGATCGAGCTGCCGCGCTTCACCCTGGTGGGTGCCACCACGCGTACCGGCCTGCTTTCCAGCCCCCTGCGGGACCGCTTCGGCATCCAGTTCCGCCTGCAGTTCTACGAGCCGGACGAGCTGCGGCAGATCCTGGCCAGGTCCGCCTTCTTGCTGGAAATGGGCCTGG
>JAQBHE010000109.1:0-5131 GCA_032128015.1 Holophagae bacterium | reverse complement strand
TTGTCGGATCCGTCCTTCTGATCGGCGGTGCCGCCGGGCTCGACTTCGTGGCGAATTTCACCTACGGGCCGAACACGGTGCTGCACGGTCTACAGATTGTCGCCGAGGAGACCTTTGAACTGCTCGGCGCGACGATACTCTGTTGGGGTAGCTTGGACCTCCTCAAGGAGGAGGACTTGCTCATTCAGCTGGGATTGGTCGAGCCGCCCCGGTAAAGCCGAGATCGCCGATGTCGCGCCGACCGCGCTCTACACCCTAGGTTTTCCGGTCGCCAGCGACCTCGACAGCTGTGTGCTCGCCGGGAGCTTCACCGAGGAATTGCCGCGCCGCCAGCCCTTGACCTTCGTACCGCCTTGCGAGACCTTGCGTAGCACTCCCATGCCAACTCCAAGGCCGGCCGGGCTCGCCACCAGCGCCGCTCCGGGCGCTCGCTGAACCTCGCTGATCCGACCTCGGGACTGCCCCCAAGGGCCTCATGTCCTGGTCTCTATGCCGCGACGCAGTAGAGGTCGCAGAACCGCTCGAGGTGCTCGAGGATCGCCGCCGGACTCTGGGTGCGACGCAAGGTGTCGCGCACCGTGGTGACGTGGGCGAGGCCGTGGAGCACCAGGGTGTAGTGGGTTCGCAGCTCGCGCAGCGCCGCGCCTTCGCCCAGATAGGAGACCGCGAGTGCCAGGTGCTCGCGGAACAACCCGATGCGCTCGGCGGCGGTGGGCTGGGCAGGCAGCTCGCCGGTCGCCAGGTAGGTCTTGGTGCTCCGGAAAATCCACGGGTTGCGCAACGCCGCCCGACCGATCATTACTGCATCGCAGCCGGTGGTCTCGAACACCGTCCGGACGTCTTGGGGACTGGCGATGTCGCCATTGGCGATGATCGGGATCGACACCGCTGATTTGATCCGAGGGATCCAGGAATCGTCGCAAGAGCCACCGAGACCCTGGTCGCGGGTACGGCAGTGAACGGTCAGGGCGCTTGCCCCGGCGGCTTCGCACATCCGCGCGACTTCGACGATCCGGATGCTCGAGGCATCCCAGCCCAAGCGCGTCTTGACCGTCACCGGCAAGTCCACGGCGCCGACCACTGCTGACACCACGCGCTCCATCCGGGTGAGGTCGCGAAGCAGCCCGGCGCCGGCGCCGCGCTTGGTCACATCCTTGACCCAGCAACCGCAGTTGAGGTCGATCAGGTCGGGCCCGAGATCCTGGGCGCGACGCGCGGCTTCCGCCATGATCCGCGGGTCGCCGCCGTAGAGCTGGATGCCCAGCGGGCGCTCGTCCTCACACAGCCGCATCTTTTGGCGCGCAGAGCGCAGGTCGCGCACCACGTCGTCGGTGTTCACGAACTCGGTGTAGACGATGTCCGCGCCCAAGCGCCTGCACAGCATCCGGAACGGGATACTGGTCACGTCCTCCATCGGGGCCAGCAGCAGAGCCCGGTCGATGTCCAAGGTTCCCAGGCGCATGGTTCGGGAGGATACTGGTTCGCAAGGATACTGGTTCGCAAGAATCCTGCTCGCGAGAACACAAAGACAGTGGTCGCAACTCGCGTCCCAGGCAGAGCCAGGTCGCTTCAGCTCGAGGACTTCGAGCGCTCGACGAGGCCGCGCCCGAGGAGGTACACCCCGAGCAGGATCGGGGCAGCCGGCCACCAGTCCTCGAGCCAGTCCAGCGAAATGCCGAAGAGCGTGTTGGCCAGAAAGACCGAGCCGACGACGATGAGCAGCGCCCCGGCGACGATCGATCCGCGCAATCCGGGTGTGGGAAAGTCCTGCGGCAAGTCCATCGTGCCGACGCCGTCGAGGGCCAGGTTGACGATGGAAGCCTTGCGCGCCGCGTCGACGATGTTGTACAGCCAGAAGAAGACCATGAACATCGCGAACAGCGGGATCCCTCCACGCTGGACCACGTCGCCGGCGAAGAGCGAGATGATCGAACCGATGACGATGATGTTCACGAATCCGCGCAGGTAGTAGCCGATATAGACCTGTCCGAGGCCCGGCATGAGCGACAGCAGGCCGGCGAGGATCGGCGACTTGCGCCGCGGGTCGATGATCCCGGGTGCCGAGAGGGCCGGAGAGTAGGTCTGGACCCGGGGTGGGGAGCTCACGGCCTGTGGCGGGCTCTGCAACACTGTCTCGTTCACTGTCTCGTTCACTGACTCGTTCATCGTCTCGTTCATCGCAGTTTCTCCTCGATCGGTACGTCGGTGGACGGCGGGTCTCCAGTAGGACGCGGGCCGGGGTCTTCGGGTTCGCCGGTAGTCCACAAATCGACGACTGCCCGCTGAACCCGTTGGGCCGCGAGCCGGAACGGCGCCGCGCCCTCTCGGAACGAGCGCTCGACAGAATCCACTGCGGCGGGCACCGAGGCCTCGACGCGCGAGCGCAGGTCTTCGGCGGCGGCATCGAGCGCAAGGCCGACGCGGCTGACCGGACCGGCGGCCGCGCTCACCGGGTTGGTGGCGACCAGGGAGGCCGCCCGGCGGGCAAGGTCGCCCTCGCCGATGAGCCCGAGCAGAGCCGCGAGCACGAGCGTGCCGAGGTAGGCCCCCTCGGCAGCAAGACGTGGGCGGAGCACCAGGCGCTGCCAGATGATCGACGCGTGCGCGGCCCAGTCCAGCGCACGGCGCACCGGAGCGCGCGAAGTGCGGATCAGGACGTCCTCGATGAAACGCGCGTCGGGCCGGACCTCGGCGAGCCCCGGCAGCTCCAACGCCAGGCGCGCAAGTGCCACGGACAGGTCCCGGCAGCTCGAGCAATACCCAAGGTGCAGTTGCAGCAGATCGCCGTCGGTGCGACCGAGCGCGCCGTCGGTGTGCTCGGGCAGCAGCGCTTCGGCGCGCCCGCAGGCCTTGCCGCTCGTGCGCGCGAGAACGAGGTCCACCAGGTCTAGCGGGGGTCCGGATTGTTCTTCGAAGGGGCGATCCACGTCAGGCTCCGTAGGACGGGTCGAGCGCCAGCACCGCGCGCGCCAGTTCGAGACGCGCCCGGTGCGAGCGCGACTTGACGGTGCCCAGGGGCACGGCGAGGAGGCCGGCGATCTCCTGCAGCTCGAGGCCATGGATATCCTTGAGCAGGAGAACTTCGCGGTTGGTCTCGCTCAGGGCAGCGAGCGCGCGCTCGAGCAGCCGCCCGTGGGAGGCTGCGATCGCGGCCGCTTCGGGGTCTCCAGCGGCGGCGACCGGGGTCCCGGCGCCATCCTCCGGAACTTCGGTCTCGCCACGGCGCTTCCGCCGCCGCAGCCGGTCGATCGACGCATTGCGCGTGAGTCGGAGGAGCCAGGGGACGAACCGCTCGTCCTCGACGCCCGAGCCGAGATGGCGCCAGACGCGGACGAACACCTCCTGAGCCACGTCGCGGGCCTCCTCGGCGTTCTTCGAGTAATGCAACGCCATGCCATAGACCCGGCCCTGGAACTGGCGAACCAGGGCCTCCCAGGCCAGGTCATCGCCCTGGCGGCAACGTGCAAGCAGCGTCGTGAGCTCGATCAAGCACCTCCTGCCTTCCATCTTGAAAGACGCACGGGCCGGGCTGCGGGTTCCGTCTATCCCAGCGGGCCTCGGCCCCCGACGGTCGTTCCAGGGTCCGACATGGCCCATGAACGGGTCGACGACGCTCACCCCAAGCTGTCGCGAAATCAGCGCGGTTGCGCGTCACCACCTTCAGCCGGTGCAGGAGTGCGGCTGTCCTTGAGCGGCAGGGCCTCGCCGGTTGCGCGCAGGCGCGCGAGCAGCTGGTTCACTCGCCGAGCGGGGCCTCGCAACCGAAGCGCCCGTGCGCAGACGGGTCGGCAGGCGGCGAAGCCAGTCGGCCGTCGAGCGAGTTCGCTCGACGGCCGATGGCTCTCCGGTGCCGCTCAGAGCCACTCAGAGGCTCAGGGCGAGGGGAAGGGGCAGCACACCTCTACCTCAATCACCGGGCCCCCCGGGAATCCGGGATTGTTCTCCTCGCAGCTGGTGACCTTCGCTCCCAGGACCGCGTTCGGCAGGGAACCCCCGTGGGCCTTTTGGCAGGCGTTTCTGTAGTGGAAGGACTGGAAGCTCTTGACCGCATCCGAGATCGCATGGCGCAATCTGGGATTTGCGTGTAGTGAAGCCCGCCAACTGTCGCCTTCAAGGCCCCAGGTGGGCAGCAGTCCTTGTCGCAGGACGGAGCGCCGTGGCATTGCGACCCGAGCCCCACCGAGAACCGCCCGAAAGCGCTGTACTCGGAGTACACGGTACCGCCCAGGCTATTGGTGAAGTCGAACCTCAGCGAACCGAACGGGATCCCCGTGAAGTCCGACGCCTCGAGCTCGAGAGAATTGTCGGAGGTCCAGACCGGTTGGGGTGCACCGACCGAGTTGCCCGGCTCGTCGTAGACCTGGACGGTAAACGAGGGTGGATCCACATTCGTGTTCGTCCCCCGAGGGCTCGTGATGTAGACGGTGAAGTGAGTGCCGGCGCCGAAGTCGAGAGATCGGGTCGAGACTTCTCGGCAGATATCGGACCGGCGCGCGAGCTCGTCGCCGGTGGCGGAGTTGTTGTTCTCGTCCACCTGGAAGAAGTCGCCGGCAAGCACCGGCGTCCCGTTCGAGCTACCCGGAGTGCGCACCTTGACGAAACCTCGGGCGAACTGGTCGGCGTTCGAAGCCGGGATTGAGGATGGGCACGGCGATCGCGCCCGCGGCGACCCCGAAACCGAGGTAGAGAAACAGCGCGACGGCGACGGTCAGAAGATTGCGGTACTTGCTGGACATGGGATTCTCGTTCTTTCTTTCGCAGGGATAGGGACATGACCCATGGCGTCGCTTCCGCAGACTGCGTTTGCAGAAACGCTACCCCCCCCGAAAAGCGACGAAACGTGAATTCGTTCCGTCGCCCTCGTTGGACGCGTCCGGGCCCGCGGTGGTTTAGTCCCCGGGGTTCGGATCCCGGGACTCGAGGTCTGGCGGTGATCAGACGACCCGGTGCCTGGGTTCCTCGCACCGCCCCCGGTCTTGCCGCGCGCAAAGCCCGGATCCGGGTTACGGCAAGCTCGTGTGCTGAAGCCCGACGATGCCGATCCGATGCGGACCTAGGAGGGCTCCGGAAATGGCAGCCGTTGTTTACCAGCAAAGAGCGAACTGCCGCGCAAATCGAGGGCTTCGGGTTC
>JAQBHE010000108.1:0-14556 GCA_032128015.1 Holophagae bacterium | reverse complement strand
GCCTCGATGGTCACCAGCACAAGTATCCCCATCAACTGTCGGGAGGCCAACAGCAACGCGTGGCGATCGCTCGCAGCCTGGTGCTCAAGCCGCGGATCATCCTGATGGACGAGCCGTTCTCCGCGCTCGACGAGCCGACTCGCTACGAGATGCAAAAACTCACCACCCACCTGTGGCGGGAGATCGAGGCGACGGTGATGATCGTCACTCACTCGATCGTCGAGGCGGTGTACCTGGGCGACCGGGTGTGGATCATGAAGCGGGCCCCCGGCCAGATCGTGCGCGAGTTCGACGACACCATCCCGCCGACCCACGACGCGGATCCCCACGAAGCCCAGAACACCCAGGCGTTCAAAGACGCGGTCTTCGAGGTCACTGAAGCGTTTCGCGATATCGAAGCCGGCAAGCACTGACCGGTCGCGGCTATGGCATCCGGCGAGCTCGGCTACTTCGACTACCTCAAGGAGGCTTTTGCCTGGCGCCACCGCCTGCCCCTGCTCGGGCGGCTGCCGCTCAACTACCTCGGCATCGCCGCCTTTGCAGTGCTCGGCCTCGCGAATCCAGGATTCCTGCTCCTTGGTGCGGCGGCCGAGGTCGCCTACTTGGCGGTCGCGGCGGGCAATCCGCGCTTCCAGAAAGTCATCGACGCGAGACGGATGACCAACGCCCAGCACCAGCAGGATCAGCGGATCGAGCAGACCCTAGCGCGGCTCGGCACCAAGAGCCGCCAGCGCTACGCGATGCTGCTTGCCCAGTGTCGGGAAGTGCTTGGAATCTCGGCAGCGCTCGACGATGGCGGCTTGCAATCCATCCAGCACATGCGGACCGGAGGCCTCAACCAGCTGCTGTGGATCTTCGTTCGGCTGCTGACCTCTCGCGAGCTCTTGACCAGCACGGTTGCGCGCACCGATCGGGCGGCCGTTGCCGCCGAGGTCGCGGAACTCGAGACGCGGATCCAGAACACTGCGGAGGACTCCACTCTCGGCCGGTCGCTGCGCGGCAGCCACGAGATCCAGAGCAAGCGCTTGGAGAACCTCGACCGCGCCGAGACCAACCTGACGGTGATCGACGCCGAGCTGGGTCGAATCGAGCATCAGGTGGCGCTGCTGCGCGAGGAGACCGCGGTCAGCGGCAAGGCCGAAGTTCTCTCCCAGCGTCTCGACACGGTGACCGGCGCGCTCCACGAGACCAACCGTTGGATGGAGCAGCACGCCGAGATCTTCGGCGCCCTCGATGTCGACTTGGGGTCGGAGGCGGGCCTGCCCGAGCTGCCGGCGCTCGAGGTCGAGTCACAACGTTGACGGAAATCGGAAGGCGATCGCGATGACCAAGGCCTTGCCGGGGTGGGCGGAGGAGATGCGACAGCTCTTCCGCTCTGGCACCAACAGCCAGTTCGTGCTCTACGGGGGCGTCCACGATCTGATTCCGCTCGAGCAACCAGGTGGCAGGATCTACGTCTCGCTGCGGCGCTTCCTCACCGAGGCGATGTTCACGCCGTTCGATGTCGTCATCCACTACGACCGCGGGCGCGGGATCCGGGTGCGCAAGGGCGGCGACCACTTCCAGCGCTTCCTCGAAGCGTTCGACGCCTTCCAGGGCACCAGCTGGTCGAAGCTGCCGGCGACCAAGGGCGAGACCGCGCTCGACCTCGGCAGCGTGCTGCCACGGGAAGCGACCCGTGCGCTCGAGTTGATCAACCGCTTCATCCGCGGCAGCCAGGCGTTGACCCAGACCGATGCCGCTGGCCAGCGGGTGACGGCGCCGCTCAAGGTGGCGGTGCTGGTCGACTACGCGCATTTCATCGCACCCCGCGCCGACGCCCTCCAGCTCTCGGGCGATCACAGCCAGGTGCTGATCCAACTTCTCGACTGGGCGAGCGACCCGGCGATCACCGGCGCCTTCGTCACCACGGTGCTGCTCACCGACACCCTCGGCGACATGAACCGGACCCTGGTCGAGAGCCCGTACAACGCCAAGATCGAGATCGAGCTGCCCACCGAGGTCGAGCTCGCCGACTACATCGTCGATCTCACCGCCGGCGAGCCCGAGTTCCCGAAGCTGTGCAGCCTCGAGCCCGCGATGCTCGCCGCCAAGCTCGCCGGGCTGTCGCGGGTGAGTGTGCGGTCGCTGATCCTGCGCGCGCTGCGCAACGGCCAGCAGCTTAGCGCTGACTACCTGACCCGGTTGCGCAAGGAGCTGATCGAGAAGCAGGCGTCCGGGCTCATCGAGTTCATCGAATCCAAGCGCAACCTCGACCATGTGGCGGGCCACGTCGAGGCCAAGGCCTGGCTACGCCAGGACGCCGAGCTGCTGCGCCGCGGCCGCCTGCGGGCGATTCCGATGGGCTATCTGCTGGCCGGCCGGATCGGCACCGGCAAGACCTACTTGGTGCACTGTCTGGCGGGCGAGATCGGGGTGCCGGTGGTCGAGCTCAAGAACTTTCGCGACAAGTGGGTGGGCGCCACCGAAGGCAACCTGGAGCGGATCTTCACCATCCTGCGCGCCCTCGGCCAGGTGATCGTATTCGTCGACGAGGCCGACCAGGCGACCGGCAAGCGCAGCGGCGGCGATGGCGGCGACTCGGGTCTGTCGGGGCGGATCTACGGCATGCTCGCCAAGGAGATGAGCAACACCGACAACCGCGGCAAGATCCTGTGGATCTTCGCCACCAGTCGGCCCGACCTGCTCGAGGTCGACCTCAAGCGCCAAGGGCGGCTCGACGTCCACATCCCGCTGTTCGCGCCCCAGGATCGCGACAGCCGCCAGGAGCTGTTCTACGCCATGGCGCGCAAGGTCGGGCTCGCGATGTCGCGCGAGGAGCTGCCGATGCTGCCGGACGACCAGCAGTTCGGCGGCAACGAGATGGAAGGTGTGCTGGTGCGCTCGATGCGGCTGTTCGAGACCCAAGATCCGGCGAGCCCGCGCCCGCTGCCCGAGATCGTCAGCGAGGTGATCGAAGACTTCCGGCCCTCGGCCCACGTCGAGCGGCTCGAGCTGATGGATCTGCTGGCGGTCAAGGAGTGCACCGACGACCGGTTCCTGCCCGCGCGCTTTCGCGACCTCAGCCTCGCTGAGCTCAACCAGCGGGTGCGCGAGCTCAAGCTGCGAATCGGGGAGGACTGACCTCGGGCACTCCTTCGTTGTTCCACGAGCGCCTCGGCGCCGCGTGTTGCCGCTGGGAATTCCGCCTCGATGTAGACTTCGAAGATTGACTCGAATGTCTGGAGGTTCGTCGATGATCGTAGCCCCGATGCTTGCCTTGCTTCTGCTCGCGGCGCCGGCGCTAGCCGATGACACCGCCAAGATGAGTGCCGGGGAGCGCAACGAGATGATCGAGCTGCTCGACAGCTCCTCGGAGCTCTTCTTGGGATTGATCTCAGGTCTTTCCGAGGAGCAATGGCGGTTCAAGTCCGCTCCCGATCGGTGGTCGGTCGGCGAGTGCGCCGAGCACATCGTGCGCTCGGAGACCCAGTTGTTTGCTTCCGCGAAGCGAGCGCTCGAGACGCCGGAGGATCCGGAGTGGGCGACCAAGACCCAGGGCAAGGCCGACCTGTTGCGGCAGGTGATGCCCAACCGCAACCCGGGTGGCGTCGGTGGCGCGTCGGCGCCGCAGGAGGTGCGTCCGGTCGACGGGCTGAGCAAGGCGCAGGTGCTCGAGGCTTTCGCCAAGATCCGCTCCGAGGTCACCGCGTTCTCGAAGACCGTGGAGGAGCCGCTCAAGGCCCACATCGAAGTGCATCCGTTCCCGATCTTCGGCCCGCTGAGCTCTTACGACTGGTTGCTCTACGTGCCCCTGCACACCATCCGACATAGCAAGCAGATCGTCGAGGTGCAGGAAAGCCCCGGTTATCCGTCGGCACCGTAGCGGCAACGTGGTCTCGCTGGCGCGCCGGGTCGCGCTGTTGGTCGTGGCATCGGCAGTGCCGCTGGTGGCGGTCGACATCGCCGAGGGCCGCCGGATCGAACGGTGGAAGGCCGAGCTGCGCTCGAGGTATCCCGACCGGCCGCGTTGTAGCGAGGCTTCTGAGGTGCCGGAGCTCGTCTACACCTACGTCTCCGGACGTTGCGGTTTCAACTCTCGCGGCCATTCCGACCGCGAGCGGTCCTTCGTCAAGCCCGCAGGGACCCTGCGCGTTCTGCTGATCGGGGATTCAGTGGCTGCCGGTGACGGTGTCGAGCGCGACCAACGGTTCGCGGCGGTCCTCGAGCGTCTCCTCGGGTCAAGGCTGGGCGCCACCGAGGTGGTCGTTCTCGCCCGCACCGGGTACTCGACGTCCCAGGAGCTCTACGTGCTCGAAGACGAGGCCGCGAGCTACCACCCCGATCTGGTTCTGTGGAGCTATGTCCTCAACGATCCCGCCAACCCGGTTTTCCACAACGCAAACGGCGAGCTCGGTCGCTTCTTCGTCGATCCGGGGCGGCCGCTGGCGTTCTTCCTGCGCCGGAAGTGGTTCCGAATCGTCGAGAAGTGGCGCGAGCGGGGTTGTTCGACCGAGTACCACGCGCATCTGCACTGCGCCTACTCGGATCAGGTGGACGATAGCGTTCGACGGATGGCCGCGTTCTCGCGCGATCGCGAGATCCCGGTTTGGGTGGTGATCCACCCGGTGTTCGAAGACCGCTCGAGCTTCGTCGATTACAGCCTCGTGCCGCTTCACCGGGAACTGCGCGCGCGGTTCGCCGCCGAGGGCATGCCGGTGCTCGATCTGGTCGACGCCTATCGCGACCGCGCGCCGGCAGCGTTGGCGCTTCGTCAGGCCGACGGCCGTATCGATCCGTGGCATCCAAACGTCGAAGGGCACGCGATTGCCGCGTCAGCGATCGCTGACTGGATCGATCGCGGGCTGCTAGAGGACCTGACGCGTCGTCAGCTAGGAGGCGGTTCGCCAGATCGGGAGTGAGGCGATCGCGAAGACGGGCTGGGTACCGGTACAGCCCAGCCATCACGGCCAGTCACCGAAGCGCAGCTCGACCCCAACGGTCAGCTCGAGGGCGCTTCGTCGCGCTTGCTCGGGCGTCTCACGCACCCGGCTGATGCCAGGGCGCAAATCCAGGTAGAGCCACTCCCTACCGATGCGGCGCCGGTAGATGGCGAGCGCGGTGTAGCGCTCGACGGCGACCGGCGCGTCGGTCTCGGCGAAGGCCGAGATCTGGTAGCCGATCGCCTGGCCAGCGCGTAGGCCCTGGAAGAGGGTAATGCTGGGGCGCCACTCGATACCCTGCGTGGAGCGATCGTGTACTCCGGAGACGCCCAGTCGCGTCAGGAAGCGGTCGCCGAGAATTCGGTCGAAGTCGATGGCAGTCGAAGCGCCGAAGCCGTCTTCGCCATCTCGCCAGTAGATCACCGGACGTGTCCGCACGAGGCTCTTGTCGCCCACGAACCAGCGGCTTCGGTAGTACGCCTTGACGTAGGGATCTAGGCCTCGGCCGATCTTGGCCCCGCCATCGAATCCCAGCTTGTGTTTGTCGCCCTTGATCGGGCTCCAGCCAAGGCCCAGGAGCCAATCCTGATCGCCGGCCTCGCGAAAGGCCTGGGGTAGCGCGCTGAATGCGTCGCGATCGTCGCGGACCAGGTCGTCTTCATGCGCTCGGCCGACCAGCAGGCTCAGCCGGCGCTCCAGCATCGGGAATGGCGCCTTGGCCCGGAACCGCACGCCCGGATCGATCGACCTTCCCTGCTCGCGACGGACCGAGAGCAGCATCCAGCCGAAGACCCCGTCGCGTTCCTGCACCGCGCGGTCGTCACCGAACAGGCCGTCGAACCAAAGTGCGATACGGCACACTGCGCCTTCGGTTCCGCGCTGGACGGCGTCGATCCACTGCCCCTTTTCACCCGTGGCGCGGCAAGGGTGGATCTCCGCCTCGGATTCCGGTGTCGACTCCGCGGCGGACGCCGGAGGCTCTTGCTCGACCTCTTCCGAGCTCGAGGTGGGCTGGCCGATCGCGGGTGGCTCCTGAACCTCGGCCGCTTGGCCCGCGTTGACCGGGGCGCTCGCCGCCGTCCCACTCGAAATCGCTAGCAGCAGAGCCGCGCCGAGCCGGACAATCGCGAGAGGGCGCGGTCTCGCTGGCGGTCCAACCTCAGACGGGTCTCGGGAGCCGGCAACGTGGCTGCAGCTCGCCGACAGTGAGCTCGCGATTGCACGGCGTGTGGCACCGTCGCCCATGTTCCCGCCCACGTTCCCGCTCATGTTTCCGAAGCTCGAGAGCACCACGTCCCAGGATCGACATGGTCCACGCTCTCCTTCTTCGGGCGCACTCTACTCTGAGTGTCCGACGATTGGGACTACCTGCCCCTCCGGCGCAGTGTTTCGAGTTGCTCTGGAGAGCACTACGGCCTCGACACGCCATTGGATACGGGCCAGGATGCTGCGGCTCGCGTCCGATTCGCGGCGTCGCCGGCCGGGGCGTCACCGCGTTCCGGTGCTCCGGCTTTCCGGTGTCACGGTGCCTGGGAGTCGGGCAGCTCGAGGCGAACACCCGGAAGTTCGGCGATGCCATCGGGGCCGAGGGCGCGGGCTGGGGTGTGGAATCCGGGTGGGACCTGGTCGGCGAGTACCCGATCGAGGCAAGCGAGCGCGGCGTCTACCGTGAAGGCGTAGGGCTCCGTGGCGCGCAGCCTTCCCACGACGCGGTTGCCCTGGGCATCCTCGACCTGTCCCCACACCCGGCTCCGGCCCGCTAGCCGCTGCTTCTCGGTCGGCCCGGGGGCACCCTTACGGGCCCGCGAGCGTAGAAACGCGCGCGCCGGCCGGCTGCGAAGGAGCCAGCCGAGCTTTCGGCTCAGCAACACGCCGAGGCGCTGGCTCGCGGTCATGGCGGCGAACACCGTGATGTTCGGGATCCCGGTGGTGTGAAAAGCAGTCGAGACGTCTCCGAACGGGATTGCGAGACAGCGGCGCGGACCGTCTCCGAAGTCGATCTCGCGAGTCTCGTGGCCGAGTGGCACCTGCACCAACTCGCCACCGCGGCGGATGCGTCCGCCTTCCCCGAGGCCCTCGACCATCGTGGTCGCGGTGCCACGCGACATTCGGGTGAGCCCCTCGATCGCGAGCTCGAGTCGATTCGCTGTCGCAAGCCGGGCGGCCAGCGCCTGCGCCAGACAGTCGGTGGCGACGACATCAAAGCCGACCCCCGGCAGGATCACGATCCCGGCTTCCTTCGCCTCCGGGTCACGGCGGGCGAGCGATTCGAAGACATCGATCTCGCCGGTGATATCGAGGTAGTGGGTGTTGGTGCGCAAGCACGCCTCGGTCATCGGCCGAACCGTGGTCTGAAACGGCCCGGCGCAATGCAGCACCGCGTCAACGTCGGCCAGACGCTGGTCGAGGATCGCGCGGCTTTCGAGCTGAAACGTCCGCGCCTCGAGGTCGAGCTCGTCGGCCAGACGGCTCAGCGGCTCCGGGCTGCGGCCGGCGAGGATCGGTCGCAGTCCACGGGCCACCGCGGCGCGTGCGATCAGCTCTCCGGTGTAGCCGTACGCTCCGTAGATGAGGAACGTCCGCTGGCCGATCGGCTCGGTCATTCTCCAGCCCTCAACGCCGGTAGCCGGGGTTCGTCAACGCAGGCTGCCGGGGTGTTGGCGCCGGCAACGCGGCCTCTCGGCGACCGGCCATGCAGCCGCCGACGCTCGCGAGCGCGCGCTCACCATCGGCCATGCTTCGGGCGACGAGTCGGCTCAGCGGCCCTCGCCCTTGGGCAAGTCCATCGGGGCGTAGTAAGGCTTGCCTTCGAGCGTTTGGAACTTCTTCAGCCAGTTGGTTCCGGCCTCGGTCGGCGTGAATGACCAGTCCTGGCGAGAGTAGTTCCAGCTGTCGGGGTTCAAGCGCTGGGCGGCCGACCAGTGGTTCTCGGCGAGCTGCGTTTGGCCGTGGTCGACGAAGTAGCTGGCGAGCCGGAAGTGGGCGTCGGCCAGCGCTTCTTGCGAAGACGGTCGGCGGAGCCGGGAAGTGAGCGCCTTGCGGTCGAGGGCGAAGCGGCTCTCGGCGCCATGGGCAACCCAATCGCGGACCGCCGGCACGTACTCGTCGGTGCCGAAAGTCAATTGGCCGGCCTGGTAGGTGCGGGTGTATGTGCCCTCGTCCTGGCGCACCACCCGGCCCTGCTCGTCGATCATCACCCCGGTCGGGACGTTCACCATCCCGTAGAGCGAGCTGACGGTGTGGCGGGTGTCGATGAGGGTGGTGAAGGTGGCCTTGGCGGCGTCGTAAAAGCGTCCCGCTGCGGCCTCGCCGGCGGTGTCTTCCGCGACTGCGATGATCTCGAAGTTCTGGTCCTTGAGCTGCTCGTACACATCCTGCCAGCCTGGCAGGTCACGACTGCATCCTCACCAGGATGCCCAGGTCACCACCAGCACTTTCTTGCCTCGAAAATCCGAGAGTCGAATCGGGTTGCCCTGGCGATCCGGGAGCACGAAATCGGGCGCGAGCCCGGAGTCGAGGAACGCCGCGCGAGTCGCCGGCACCGGCGCGAAGCTGAAGACCTTCTGGTCGTAGTCGGCCACCCAGGCCTGGTCGACCTTGCGGGCAAAGCCGGTGAGGCTGAACCACTGGCGATCGCCGCGGGTGATCACGATCTCGTTGTCGCCGTCTTGTTGAACCGGGATGCACAGCTCGCCGAGGCAGGCGCCCTCGGGCTTGAGCACGAAGTCGTTGACCCGCGTGAGATCGGCGGGGCTGACCCACAAGTCCGTCGGGTCTGGGAGCGTCTCCGCGATAGCGACGGTGCGATCGAGGTAGAGGACGGTGGCGCCGCTGTCAGCCATGGCCGGCAACGGCAGCAGGCCAAGCAGGACGGCGAACAGCGGTCCGCGAGAGCGTTTTCTGGTCATTTCGTTGTTCCCTAGAAGACATTCGTTCTACCGGCTGACAGCGTACGGGTAGTCTGGCCGGGGGTCAAGGCAGTGGCTCAGGCAGTGGCTCAGGACAGGAGCGCCGGATAGACGATGGCTTTCAGCTGGCCACGGAAGTTGAAGGTACCGGACGGCATGAGCTGGGTGAGAAAGATCACGACCAGCTCTTCCGCGGGGTCGATCCAGAAGATCGTGCTCGCGGCGCCACCCCAGAAGTACTCGCCAACCGAGCCGATGGTCTGCGCTCGCGCCAGGTCGCGGACCATCGCGAATCCGAGCCCGAAGCCGACGCCGTCATAGGTGGTTTCGCTGAATGTTCCGGTGGCACGGGCCGCCAGGTCGGAGTCGTCGGGCAGGTGGTTCATCGTCATCAGTTCGATGGTCTTGCGGCCGAGGATTCGTCGTCCGTCGAGCTCGCCGCCGGCCAGCAGCATCTGGCAGAAGCGGAGGTAGTCGGCGGCGGTCGAAACCAGGCCGCCGCCTCCCGAGAAGAACGTGGGCTCTTCCAGGAACGGGCTGATCTGGGGATCGTCGAGCAGCTCCAAGCTCTTGTCGGCCGCGCGCTGGTAGTTGGCCCCGAAGCGGTCAGCCTGGTCGGGAGATACCGCGAAGCCGGTGTCGTTCATGCTCAAGGGTCCGAGCACGTGCTCGCGCAGGTACTGGTCGAATGGTTGACCCGACAGCACCTCGACCAGGTAACCGCAAACGTCGGTGGCGAGCGAATAGTTCCAGCGCTCGCCGGGCGAGAACAGAAGCGGCAGCTCGGCGAGCTGCTCGATCATGTGGCGCAGCGAACGGTCACGTCCACGGCCGACGCCCAGCTCGCGATACGCGGCATCGAGGGGGGTGCTCTCGAGGAAGTCGTAGGTGAGGCCAGACTGATGGCTCAAGAGGTCGCGGATGGTCATCGGTCGGGTCGCCGCATCGGTCACGAAGCCAGGATGTCTGCCGTCTCGAAACACCCGCAGACTTCGCCACTCTGGGATCAGCTTGGCAACCGGGTCGGCGAGTTGGAACCGGCCCTGCTCGTAGAGCTGCATCAGGGCCACCGAAGTGATCGGCTTGGTCATCGAGTAGATGCGAAAGATGGTGTCTTCGTGAAGCGGCCGTCGGCGCTCGCGATCCATCGATCCGAGGCAGGACAGGTGGGCGATTCGACCCGCGCGAGCGACCAGGGTCAGGCAGCCGGCGATCTTGGCCGGGTCGATGTAGGCGCGTTGGAGGTGGCGGTCGATGTGGGCGAGCTGGTCGGCGTCGAGCCCGACATCGCGAGGGTCGACGCGCTCGAGCGGCGGCGGCCTGGTCAGCGATACGGTCATCGTCGTGCTCCCTAATCTTGGGGCGATCGTCCCCCGGGTCGAGCGCGCCTGCGAGGTTGCGGTGCGTGGCGGCGAGGCAGCAGGGCGGGGTCAGTATACGTTGGCAGAAACACGTGGGCCGAAATCGGGTGAGCGATTGACGGCTCGATTCTGGTAGCCTCCGCCTCCGGCCGTGCAATGCCTCGGGTGGCAGTCCGCCAAACCGAGGATCCCATCCATTGATTCGAGGACGGAGAGGAATCTGTCCCGAGAGAAGGAGAGACTAATGCCCGAGAAGAAGAGCGCCTCGATCCGCGACCCTTACACCAAGACCCAGCTGACGGCCGCGATCGCCGAAGAGACCGGTTTGTCCAAGAAGGACGTTGCCGCGGTCTTCGGTTCGCTGCACGGGATCATGCGTGGCCATTTGCGCCCGCGCGGTCCAGGGATCTTCACCCTCCCCGGGGTCGCTAAGTTCACCGTCAAGAAGAAGCCGGCGACCAAGACCCGCAAGGGTGTGAATCCATTCACTGGCGCCGAGATCATGATCGCCGCGAAGCCCGCGAGCCGAGTGGTCAAGGCGCGCCTGCTGGCCGGGACCAAGAAGCTCGCAGACGACTAGTCTCGGGCGTTCTGTCCATTCGTCAATAGACCTCTTCGGATCATTCGGACGGACCGGGAGACTCGCCGATGGCGGTCGGGCCTTCCGTGGCTCGGCCGCACCGTTCGAGCTCGCCGACGCGGGCTCAGAGTCCGAGGTCGGACAGAGGTGACACCGAAAAGGTGGTCGACGACCTCCATTAACGCCCAGGAATTCGCGTTTCGGGGGCGAAAATTCGACCGTCTTGGTGAGCTTATTCTATTCGGGCAGGCCTCTGACGCTATCGCCATTGGGCCAGGCCGTTCCTCGGCTCGGACCCCCATGCGGTGTTTGGCAGCAAGCTTGCGTAGCAAGGGAGCCTCGGCCCCCTCCGGGGGGCTAGGGGCGCTCTGAGGAGCTCGTCGAGAGGCGGGCTCCTTTTTTTCTGGCCTCGCGATCCCCTGGTAGGATCCATTGTCATTCGCATCGTGGCTCGGTGACGCGCCCCGCCTTTGCAAGGAGATTCACGTGCCTACCGCAACACCCGCGATTCCCGAGCTTCGAGTCACTCGCAGCTACCCTCGAACCATCAAGGCCGGCGGCAGGTCCTACACCCTGCGCGGAATGAACGCCGGGGACCGTGACCCGATGGTGGCGTTCGCGCGCGCTCTTCCCGAGGACGACCTGCTGTTCTTGCGGGTCGACATCACCGAGCCCGTGGCGGTCGACGAGTGGATCCAATCGGTCGCCGACGGCCGACGCTTCACGGTCGTTGCGGAGCACGATGGCCAGCTCGCGGGCTACGGCAGCTTGAACCGCCAGAGCCTGATGTGGACCCGCCACCTCGGCGAGATCCGAATCATCGTCGGCCATGAACATCGCCGCGGTGGACTCGGCGCCATGCTCGCTCAGGAGGTGTTCTCCGTGGCTCGCGACGCCAACCTGAGCAAGATCGTAGCTCAGATGGCGCGCACCCAGCTGGGGGCGCAGAACGTCTTCCGCAAGCTCGGCTTCCAGCTCGAGTCGATGCTCACGGATTGGGTCATCGATCGCAGCGGTCGGACCCACGACCTGGTCATCATGTCCTACGATGTGACCGGGCTCACCGACTGAGATCGCCGCTCGGGCCGACACCGCGCCCGGCGGAGCCCGTCCGAGTCTTCGAGGCAGCCTGGGCTCGCCGGAAGACCGCGATCCTTTCGACTTCGCCGATGACCCTGCTCATCTCGCGATCATCGGGATCGTGGTTGCGGTAGGGCCGGACGACGCAGCCGCCGAATATCGCGACCAGGTGGGGGTGGTCGTCCACGACAAAGTCGGGGCGCACCGGGATCCCGAGCGGCTCGAGCATGGCTTCGTGCTGGTAGAGCGGTTTGGTGTGGCAGCCGGCGATCAGGGTCCTGAGGTCGTGTCGCTCGACGACCTCCCAACGGGGTCCCAGTCCCGACCACAAGTGGACCTGGTGACCCCGACTCGTAAGCTCGGCGAGTGCCGCTCTTGCCCCGGGCCGCAAGTTGCCGTCGTCGTCGATCAGGGTGTGGTCGACGTCGAAGAAGATCGCGAGCCGACCCGCGAGCTCGCTTGGGCTCGGTCGTACGCGTCGCCGCAGGGTCAAGCGCTAGCCGGGTCGGCGGACTTGTTGCGCGAGGACGATGTGGGCTTGCGGGCCGGGCGCCGACTCACTTTCTTACGGCGCGGGGCAGGTTTTGGGGGGTCCGCGTCGGCAATCTTTGCCGCGGCGATCGTTTCAGCCGGAGCCGCCGCGGCGGCGAGCTCGCCGTACGATTCCTCGATATTTCGTGCGAGGTCCCAGGCGTCCGGTACCAACCGCGGGTCGACGGTGAGCCCGATGGTCAGTGTCTGGTTGTAGCTGAGGATCGCGACGAACACGCCGAGCCCTGCCGCCAGCGGTCCGAGTGGGTAGAGGCGGAGCAGCTGGTGGCCGCTGAGGAAGAGTGGGATCTGCGGGCCGGGGACGTTGGTCGACACGGTGTGGAACACCGCGTTGGGAGCCGAGAACAAGCCGGCGAACGCCTGCCAGGAGGGCGGGATTCGATTGCCGAGCTCGGTGAGCGCGTGGAAGCCACCGGCCTGGTCGGCGCTCTTGAGCCGACCCATGGCGTCGCGCACCGCCGCCAACCGTTCGAGCGGGTCGCGAATGCCAACGAATAGCGGTGCGATCATGGTCGAGACGAGGTTGCCCAGCTGGCCGCGTCCGCTAGCGTCGCGCATGCTCACCGGGCACATCGCCCGCAGCTCGACGCCGTCGGTGGCGACGCCGTGGGCGCGCAGGTAGCGCCCGAATCCACCGCCCAGAATCGCCAGCACCAGATCGTTCACCGTGCCACCGAGCGAAGACTTGATCGCGCGCACATCGGTGAACGGCAGCGGCACCCACACGAATCGGCGTTCGCCGGAAAGCCGGCCGTTGAACGGCACGGGCGGCACCGGTCGCATCATCGAGGGCAGCGAGGCTCCGAACGCCGACAGTACTTTGCGGGCACTCGCCGCGGCTTCAGCCGGTCGCAGCCCGCGAAACGCCTCGTCGGTCCATGACCGGGTGACCTCGGCGAGCCGGTCGCGCACTGCGTCTTGGAGCAACGACACCGGGTCCGGCATCGGCTTCGCCTGCCACGGCTCGACCGCTGGCGCGACGGGATCGGCTTCGCGTTTCAGGTCATGCATCACCAGAGTCAGGTCGACTCCAGAGACGCCGTCGACCATCGCGTGATGGACCTTGGAGATCAGCGCGGTGGCGCCGCCGGCGACCCCACGCAGCAGGATCAGCTTCCACAGCGGTCGCCGCCGGTCCAGCATTCCGGCAAAGTGCTCGCCGCCGACCTCAGAGAGCACTCGATCATCGCCCGGAGGCGGCAGCTCGACCTCCTCGACATGGCTCTCGATCGCGAACTCGTCGTCGTCCTCCCAGGTCGGATGGGCCACGGAGAACGGTGCGAACACCACCTTTTGACGGTAGCGCGGAAGCCGGTGAAGACGCTGGGCCAGCATCTCGATCACCTCGTCCTTGCGGAGGTCGCCCTCGTAGATGCCGCACGAGCCGATGTGCAGCGGCTCCTTCGGCTTCTCGAAGTAGAGAAAGGACGCGTCGAGTGTGGTGAGGCGTCGATTCAGCGGCGGCATTGCAGGCTCCCGGCGACCCCAACGGAACAGCCCAAACGGAATAGGCAGTATAGCGGGCGACCGTGGTTGGGATAACGGGGAAGGCTTGGCATGCTGTTGACGAAAGCGTAATAGAGGCGTAATATATGGATTGACGATGGCTCGGCGATCTCTGGGCGAGGCCGCCAGACGCAATCGACAACGGGAGGAAACCCAGATGCCAGAAACCCAAACGTCGGCGACCAGAATCTCGGAAGCTTCGATGCTGGCCACTCGAATGGCGGGAGCTCAGATGCCAGGAATGCAGATGGAGGCCTGTCACGCCGGGGCCCCGTCGGGCCTTGCCCGGTACGGCATTGCCCGAAACGATGCGGACCTGCCTCGGTCAGGCATGGGTGAACTCGCCGTAGAGCCCTCGCCTCCGGCACCTGCCGAGCTGGCCGAGATGTCGCTCGCAATGTTTCGGTTCGCCGGGCTGGTCGTCGCGATGGACTCCGAAGTGCTCGGAGAGACTGTGGTCCTCGCCAGCGACAACGCGGCGCTGGATCCTGACGATCCGCGAGTCGTCTACTTCGCGGCCGATCTCGAAGACCTATTCGGCCTGAGCGGAGAGGATCTGCGGCGCCTTCACGCGGTGAAGCGAATGTTTGGCTGATTCGTTCCGCGCGACACGATCAGGAAGGCGGGGCAGAGCCTTGGATGACCAG